>NZ_AP027370.1:600000-877500 GCF_030296055.1 Hydrogenimonas cancrithermarum | reverse complement strand
AGCCGCGCACAAGCTTATCTTCGTGGAAAGGATTTCGTATCACCGGTCGATATCGCTTATGTCGCCAAAGAGGTATTGCGTCACCGAATCATCATGAGTTACGAAGCCGAAGCCGAAGAGATAAGCTCCGATGTCGTTATAGAAAAAGTTCTTGAAACCGTCGCGATTCCATAAGGTTTTTTTGTGAATAAAAGGCTCAAAACACTCCTGATCAAGACGAGACGGCAGGTCTTTTCCGAAATGATCGGGAACAATCCCTCGCTTTTTCATGGGGAAGGGTACGACTTCAGCGAACTGCGGGAATATCAGATCGGAGACGATATTCGAAAGATCGACTGGACGATTACGGCAAAACTTCAAAAGCCCTATGTCAAGCTGTTTCACGAGGAGAGGGAGTTGAGTGTCGTTGCGGCATGTATGATGGGAGGAAGCCTCTATTTCGGAACGCACCGTATCAAACAGGAGCTTGTCGCCGAAATTGCCGCGATTCTCGGCTACTCGGCCGTCAAAAACGGCGATCTTTTTACCGGTGCGGTTGTTTCGCGAAATGTCGAGGCGGTGGAGCGGCCGACCAAAAGGCTTTTCGGTGTCAATCGCTTCGTCGAACGGATCGACGGTGCCTCGATACTTGGAAAACAGGCCGATTACAAAGAGGGCATCGTCCAGCTTTTTCGGCGTATCAAACGTCGAAGTATTCTTTTTGTGATCGGTGATTTCCTGGCACCTGTCGATTTCGCGCTGCTCAGTCGCCGACATGAAGTCATCGCTGTCATTGTGCGGGATCGTTTCGAAGAACATCCTATGTCGCTTGGGCAGGTACACCTCGTCGACCCGGAAACCGGTGCGACACTGCAAACTAATTTTGGAGAGCGAAGTGTCGTGAAATATCGCGAGCAGATCATTGCGAGCGACAAGAAGCTCTATAAGCACTTGCATAAACACCGAATCCGATTTGTAAAAATCTATACGGATGAGGAGCCTTTCGGCAGACTGGTCAAACTTTTCGGAGGCCGGATGTGAATCCGGAACAGTTGCCGATTCGGGATATCAAGCCACTTCTTCCCATTCCCGATGTCTCTTTTTATCTCTTTGTCGGGTTTGCCGGTGTCGGCGTGCTGGTGTTGTCTGCCATTTTGATCTTTGTATGGAAGTGGTGGCAGAAGCATCGCCGTATCGATCCTCGGATCGGCTGGCTGAGGCAGCTCGATTCGATCGATTATGGAAATCCCAAAAAAGCGGCCTATGTCATGACGAAATATGGCCGGCTTCTGGCGGAAGACAAACGCCGTCAGGAGATTCTGGAACAACTTCTTCCGCGTCTTGAACGTTACAAATACAGGAAAAAGGTTCCACCGCTTGACGAAGAGACGAAACGTTTCATGAAACTCTTTATCGAGATGTCGCACGATGCACTTTGAGTATCCATGGGTTTTCCTTTTCGTTCCGTTTTTCCTGTTTTGTGAGAGAAAATGTCCGCTACGGCTCGATTTGCTCTATTTTCCGCATATCGACCGAATCGCGAAGGTTGCAAAAAACAGCTCGCTGATGCAGGCTTTCAAATGGATGGCTTGGAGCGGACTCATCGCAGCGCTCGCCTCGCCGGTCATGACCAAAACCTTCACGCCCACACATGCCATGGGACGCGATATGGTGCTTGTCATCGATGCGAGTCGTTCGATGGATGAGGGGTTTTCGATCGTTCAGAGCCAGAACAAGTTCGATACGCTCAAAAAGATTCTCGAAAACTTCATCGCCAAACGTAAGCATGATCGCCTCGGGTTGATCGTTTTCGGCGAATTTGCCTATATCGCATCACCTGTGACATTCGACCATGATATTCTGAAGGCGATGGTGCCCCACCTCGAGGTCGGGATGGCGGGAGAACGGACCGCAATCTACGATGCGGTGGCAATGGCGGCGAATCTGTTGAAGAATTCCGAAGCGAAGACGAAAGTGGCCGTGCTTCTGACCGATGGACGCAACACTGCGGGAAAGATTCCGCTGCAGGCGGCCCAAAAGCTTCTTCAGCAGTATGGCATCAGACTCTATACGATCGGCGTGGGCCGATCGCACGATTACGATCCTGTAACGCTCAAAGCGCTTGCGGAATCGACCGGCGGAAAGTTCTTTTCGGCCGCCGATCCAAAGATGCTGGAGGAGGTCTATGAAACGATCGACAAATTGGAGCCTTCCGAAGTCGAGCAGGCCCCTGTCATCGATACGACCTATCTCTACAGCTATCCTCTGTTTATCGCGGCGATGTCGTTGCTGGCCTATCTCTTTTTGCTGAACCGGAGCGAAATATGAGATTTCTCTACCCGGAGTTCATCTATTTGATGTTGATCCCGGCGGCGGTTTTGATCTACCTGATCTCGACCAACAAAGATGTGCTCGAACGGATTTTCAAACCGGAGGCACTCGAACGGCTGAGAATCAGCGGAGATGCGCTCGGTAGAGCAGGGCACAATACATTGCTCTTTATCGCCTTTCTCTTTATGTCGCTTGCATTGGCGCAACCGGTCATAGAGCAGGGGGCAGAGCGGGTCAAAACGAAAGGGGTCGATCTCGTGATCGCGCTCGATCTTTCACGTTCGATGAGGGCTCGGGATTTTTTCCCAAACCGTTTGACTTTCGCCAAACAGAAGATCAGGGAGATACTTCCCACGCTTCCGGCAGGACGTGTGGGTATGGTTGGATTTACGTCCGCTTCATTTATCGTTGCGCCACTAACGACAGATCGGGACGCCCTGGTTTTTCTGCTCGACCGTCTCGATCCGAAATCGGTCACTGTAGAGGGGACAGCGCTTTTGGCTGCCATCCGTGGCGGTGAGAAACTTCTGAAAAAGAGTGAGCAGAAGACGATACTTCTCGTTACCGACGGTGGTGACGATGTGGATACGGCATCACTCTCCGAACGCCTGAAAAAAGAGAAGATACGTCTCATCGTCTGGATGGTCGCCACGAGGCAGGGGGCTCCGGTAGCGATGAGTGACCGTGAAACGGCCAAAGGGGCCGACGAGAAGATTTTCATAAGCCGCGCAAATACAAAGCTTCGGGACGTCGCACAAAAAAGCGGTGGACGTTATATCGAAGCGACACTTTCGCAGGAGGATGAGAAGCAGATCGAAAATTTTCTGAAAGAACTTGCAGACTCCGGGCAACAGTATGAAAAAGTGGTACACCACCGGATTCAACTCTTTTACTATCCGTTGGCACTGGCACTTCTTGTTCTGCCTTTTGGACTCTATTCCGTCGGACGCGGCAGCCATGCGGCGGTTTTGCTCCTTTTTTCAGGCATGTTTTGCGCAGTGCCGAAAGCCGAGGCGGGTCTTCTGGATTTCAGACTGATCGAACAGGGTGCGAAGGCTTACAGGGAGGGGCATTACAAAGAGAGTGTCGAAGTGTTCGAAAAGCTCTCCTTGAAGTCACCCAAAAGCGAAGTATGGTTCGATCTTGGCAACAGTTACTATAAAAGCGGCCGCTACAAAATGGCGCTGGATGCCTATGAGAAGGTCGTCACCTCCGATACCGCCATCGAGAAAGCGAAGCTTTACAACATGGCCAACTGTTATGTGCGACTGGGTGAACTGGAAAAGGCGGCCGAACTTTATCGAAAAGTTTTGAAAATGGGGAAAGATGTCGATGCGAAAGCCAATCTGGAACTTGTTCTGAAAGCACTTCGGGAGCAGAAGAAAAAGAAAAAAGGTGCATCGGGAAAAGGAAAAGGGAAAAAGAAAAATCAAAAAGAGAGTGCCTCCAAACCCGCTGCATCGAAAGAACAGAGCGATCGGCCCGGTTCGCAGAGACAAAATGCCAAAACTCGCAAAATGAGTGAAGCGGAAGAGAAGAAGTGGATGCAGTTGATTCGAAAACAGCCGCTGAAGGCGAAACTTTATCCGCTGACACCACCCGAGGAGGTCGATCATGTCAATCCATGGTAAATTGGTTGCCTGGCTGCTTCTTTCGATTTTGTCATTCGGCGCAGGCGTGACGGCCAGTGTCGACGAGAATCCGGTCATCGCGGGTGAATCGGTCGAACTGGCGATCGAAGCCGAAGGTGAAGAGGTTCTGTTTCCTCGGATCGATAAGATCGGTGAATACGATGTCACGGCGGAGGGGAGCCAGCGTCTCGAGCGCTTTGAAGATAACCGCAGTGTCGTGAAATGGATCAAACTCTACGCGTTCACTCCGAAAAAGAGTGTGACGATTCCCTCTTTTCGTGTTGTCGTCGACGGTAAGCAGATGGAAACCTCACCGATTTTTATCCAGGTCGAGTCAAACAGCAGCCGTCGTTCGGACGATTTTCTCATCGCTCTACAGAGCGATAGGAAAGAGGCCTATGTCGGCCAGGTGGTCCAGGTGACGGTCCGTTTCAAAGAGAAGCGCGATATTCCGGTCATGAATGTCGACTTCGTTCCGATCAAATATGAGAATTTCTGGGTCAAACGGGTGGGTAGGGAGAAACGCTACAGCGAAGGGAACTATCTCGTTCATGAAATCCGGTATCTCTTTTTTCCGCAGAAACCGGGTTCATTGACGATCGGTCCTGCAGTCGTTAAGGTTGCGATCGCAAAAAAGATGCGCGATGCTTTCGGCTTCATCGTCAGGCAGCCAAAATGGATCACTGTGACCTCCTCTCCTCTTACGCTCGATGTCAAACCGCTTCCGGATGACCTGAAACTGGTCGGCGACTTCAGGCTTCATGTCGATGCGGAACCCAGACGTGTCGATGCCGGAAAACCCGTACGTCTCTCCATACGGGTCGAAGCGGAGGGGAATATCGAAGATTTCGACCTGCCTCCGCTTCGTATCGATGGGGTTACGGTCTACAGCGATGCACCGAAGATCGAGCAGCGCTACAGTCACGGTATCTACAGCGGAACATGGGAAAAACGTTACGTTCTGATCGCCGACAGACCATTCGTGATTCCACCCTTTTCTCTACGCTATTTCGATCCGAAAAGAGAGAAGATCGAGAGACTCGAAAGCGATCCGATTCGGATCGAAGTGAGAGGTGACGCTTTGTCGAAGAAACGTACGGATGAAATCAAGGATGCGTCAAAACCCACCAAGGAAAAGAGAAATATGATGGTATGGCTTTACGGAAGTTCGCTTATCGCCTTTTTTGTCGGAATGGCTGCGATGTATCTGATATCGCGATGGAGAGAGAGACGCGGACGGGATGGGAAAAAACGGTTCTGTGATGTCGATGGCGAAGCGAAGATGCTGCAGCGGTTGATGCCCTATATTTCGAAGTCGAAAGAGGCGGCTCAAATGGCGGAAAATCTTTATGCGGCCATTTTCGAAGGGAAATCGACGAAGATCGAGAAGAAAGTGTTCGAAAAGTTGATGGAGGAGCTGAAGAGAAGTCGTTAGAACCCGTCTCTGTTGCCGCATACAGGGATTTTTGAGATATTAGATATAGGTACGTCAAAGAATGTCGTGCAGTTTCTGTGCCTCTTCCATCCAGGTGTACAACCCTTTCCAATTCTCCTCGTTGATGAGGCTTCTGCAGCGCTTCAGCTCCTCTTCGAAGTGGTCCATCGCTTCGAGCAGATTTTCCCGGTTCTGTTTGAAAATCTCTTCCCACATGATAGGTGAGCTTTTCGCCAGACGGCTCATGTCCCTGAATCCTCCGGCAGCGAGAATAAGAATGTTTTTGGCGTCTTCCTGCGCCATGACCGCGTTGGCCAGGGCATAGCTGATGGCGTGAGGGAGGTGGCTGATATAGGCGGCGTGGCGGTCGTGCTCTTTCGCGTCCATCGTCACGATTTTCATGCCGATCGCTTCGAAAAGCGCTTTTGCGGTGACGCTCTGAAGTTCTCCGCTCTCTTCGAGGTTGCAGAGTACGACGATTTTGTCACGGTAGAGATTGGCGAGTGCTGCGGAGGGGCCGAACTTTTCAGTACCGGTCATAGGATGGGCGGCGACGACGTTTTTTCGAATCTGCGGCGGAATGTTTTCCACGATTTTCGCTTTTGTGCTGCCGAGGTCGATAATGGTACAGCCGGGAGGGACGTCGGTGAGTTTCTGCAGCGCTTTGATGATGCCTTCAACCGGGATCGCTAGGAAAATGACATCGCTTTTTTTCAATGCATCCCATGTGACAACTTCGTCGATCAGATGATGCTTGAGTGCCTCTTCACAATGGTTGGGGTTGTGATCGTACCCGATTACTTTGCTCACCTGCGGTACTCCTTTGAGTGCCAGGCCCATCGATCCACCCATAAGCCCCAATCCGACAATTCCAGCAACCATGATAAAGTGTCCTTTGAAAAAAGATGTGCAATTGTATCGCAGCGCGAGTTTAATGGAGTTTAATTGAAAAAATGATAGACTTGAAACCTTTTTATAAAAGTTCACGCGAAACATAAATAGAGGATATGAATGAAACGTATTGTATCGGCCATTCTGCTGATGGCAGTGCTTGCGAGTGCCCAGCAGATCAAAGCGATCAAGTTCGATGGCCTGATCCATCTCTCTTCCGATATTGCCAAAGAGATCATCGGTATCCATCCCGGTGAACCGATCGATATCGAAAAAGTCGACGAAGCGATCAAAAGGCTCTTCGCACAAGGGTATTTCAAGGATATCTGGGTGACGGAAGAGCGCGGTGTTTTGACGTTTCATTTCAAAGAGAAGCCTGTGATCTCCCAGATCTCTTTTGTGGGATATGGTGAAAACAAAAAAGAGGAGCTGCTGTCTCAGTTGGGACTCAAAAAGGGTGATATCTACGACGAAGGGAAGATCGAGAAGGCGGAAGCGGCGCTGCGCGGTATGATCGAGGCCGAAGGCTATTTCGATACCGTGGTCGAGACGGAAGTGACACCGCTTGAAAATGGCAGTGTCAAAGTGGAATTTCTGATCAACAAGGGTGAGAATATCATTATCAAGAAACTCAACCTTTGCGGTGCCGAACATTTCGATCAAAGCGAAATCGAAAGTGTCATGGCCAACCGTGAACGGGAGTTTATGGGGTGGATGTGGGGCCTCAATGACGGAAAAGTGAAGATCGATCAGCTCAAATATGAAGCGCCGCGTATTCGGGATTTCTATATGAGACATGGTTATCTCGACGCCAAAGTCGAAAATCCGCTATTGCGTGTCGATTTCAATCAGTACCGTGCCATTCTCGATTTCAAAATCGAAGAGGGTTCGGTCTACCGTGTCAAAGATGTCGAGATAGATCTACTCGACCCGGTCATCGATGTCGATCTTTTAAAAGAGGATCTGAGGGTCGATCCGGGGGAAGTTTTCAACATAGACGACCTGCGCAAGGATATGGAGAATATCAAAGAGAAGATCGCCAACCTCGGCTATGCCTATGTTCGTGTCATACCAGATTTTAAAAAGGATGAGCAAGCGCATACGGCGATTGTGCAATACAAAATTTTTCCCGGAAAGAAAGTCTACATTCGTGACGTGATCATTGCGGGCAACACACGAACACTCGACAGAGTTGTGAGGCGTGAAGTCTTTCTCGCTCCTGGCGATACCTACAACCTGACCGATTTGAAAGATTCGAAAGCCGCACTGATGCGAACCGGGTATTTCGAAAATGTCATTATCGACGAGCGACGTGTCAGTGAAGATAAAATGGACCTGGTCGTCAACGTCAAAGAGACACAGACCGGAAATATTATGCTTGGCGGCGGTTACGGCAGTTACGACGGTTTCATTATCAATGCCTCGATCAATGACAGGAACGTTTTCGGAAGCGGGCTTTCGATGGGATTGAGTGTCGATTTCTCAAGGTACCGCAGCAATTTCAACTTCAATATCACCAATCCCCGTATCTTCGACAGTGACTACAGCACCGGTTTCAATATTTATAACTCCGAATACGAGTCCTACGACTACACTGAAAAAAGAAAAGGGGGATCGGTGACTGTCGGACGTCAGATCGCACGCTATTGGCATGCCGGTTTGATGTACCAATATTTCGATACACAATTGACGGGAATGAACACCGATTACCCGGATTACGACCTTTACAACGATACGACATTCGCCACCAGTGCCATCACGCCGAGTCTGCGTTTCAACAATACGGATGACTACTATTTGCCGCGCCACGGAATGATTTTCGGTATCAGTGCGGAGTATGCCGGAATCGGCGGGGATGCGAAGTACAACAAAAACTATATGAATTTTTCCATATTCCATGGAATGGACGACTATCTCAATTATGATCTGATCTTGCGATACAAGGCACGTCTCGGTGCGATTCCGTGGGATGAAAAACTTCCGATCAATGAAAAATTCTTCATGGGTGGTATCCGTACCGTCAGAGGTTATCAATCCGGCTCTATTTCGGCAAAGGATGACAATGGCTACCTTCTGGGAGGAAAATATACCTTTTCAAACTCTGTTGAAGCGAGTATCCCTCTTGTCGAAGCCGCCAAAATGCGACTGGCCTTCTTCTTCGACTACGGTATGATCGGTGAGGATTCCTTTACGGAAGAGAAGCGTGCCGGTACAGGTGCCGTGATCGAATGGTTCTCTCCGATGGGGCCCATAAGCCTCATCTTCGCAAGGCCGCTGATGGAAAAAGAGGGAGATCAGACTTCCAGCTTCGAATTTACGATGGGAACGCAGTTTTGACACGACGGCATAAGCCGTCGCTCGTAAGAATTTTTTTCAAAAAAGCTTGACAAATTTCCGGTAGCGAGCCACCGTTCTTAACTCTTAACTCTTAACTCTTAACTCTTAACTCTTAACTCTTAACTCAAACAAATTCCACAGCGATCGGTGCCGGTTTTTCAAGCTCTTTGACACGTTCTTTGGCCAGGTAGGTGTCGAACGGAGCGTTTATTGTAAGCACGCCGTTACGGTAGTCGGCATCGATCTGTTCACGTGCACGGCTGATATGGATGGTTTGCGCCAGCGAGACGATATAGCTTAGCCATGAGAGTGTATTGCCGTCGGGCAGAAGTCTTTTGTGCGGCTTTGTGAAACTCTCTTTGGGAAGACGTCGTTTGTTGAAACGTATCAATGTGGCGACAAGAATCATCTCTTCGTGAGTGAAACCGAAATCAAGATCGTTCATGATCATATAGGCACTGTGCTTGTGATAAGCGTAAAAATCGAGGCGGATACCGATTTGGGAAAGCTTTGCCGCAATTTCAAGGTATCTGAGTGCCGTATCGGGCAGATCGAATGGATCTTTGAGGGCAAAAAAGAGTTTTCTTGCCGTTGCAGCGATGTGTGTGGCCAGTTTCGTATCCACGCAGAATCTATCCTGTAGGCTCCGGACACTCGGGTTGAAATTTGCGGGGAAGAGGTGGTTGCTGTTACGAAGAAGGTCGCTCAGAAAGAGACCCTCTCGAACACCCACACCGCTCGTCATCACCTCTTTCGCACCGATCTTTTCAAGAACACTCAAAAAGATGAGCGCACCCGGGCGGATTGTGTCGAGACGATCTTTTTTGATCCCGTATTTGGAGAGTTTCATGACCGATGCATGGGCCACTTTTCTGATAAATTTGCTTTCTTCTTCCACGGAGAACGTGAAAGCGTGTATTTTGTCGATCGAGTGATCGTTGCGCTGCATGATCGCTTTGGCCATCGCACGTATCGTACCGCCAATGCCCACTGCAAGATCCGAATGGAAACATTTTGGCAACGAGGCGAGCGCTGTGTCAATAAACTCTTTTGCCTCCTCTATCGGCCGTTTTTTGTCGAAAAAGAGCTCTTTGAGCCGGACGGTCCCGATATCGAGCGAAAATGTTTCGATGACACACCTGTTACGAATGAGCGCCATATCGGTTGATCCACCGCCGATGTCGATGGTGATCGCATCTTTGACAGGCAAGAGATTGACGGCGGCGATACCGCCGAGCCATGCCTCTTTTTCCCCATCGACAATTTTGATACGAAGTCCGAGTTCCCGTTCGACACGCTGTAAAAAGAGTTTTTTGTTGGATGCGTCTCTGACAGCGGAAGTGGCGACACAGAGGATTTTTCTGGTTTTGTAGCTTTTTGCGATATCGAGAAACTGGGCAAGAGCGGAAAATGCACGCTCCATCGCTTCAGGTTGGAGTTCCCCACCTTTTTCGTAGGCACCTTCGCTGATGCGAACGCGGCTGCGGGTCTCGTTGAGAAGATAGAAGCCGTAACGACTCGTTCTTTCAAACACCACCATTCTGGCGGAATTGGATCCGATATCGATGATGGCGGTGCGTTTGGCCATTACAGCTCTTTTTGCAGATGTTCAAACTTGAACTTCAGCTCCTCGACACTTTCAACATTGTCCGGATCCGGAACGATACAATCGACCGGACACACGGCGATACATGCCGGTTCATCGTAGTGACCCACACACTCGGTGCATCGGTCCGGATCGATGATGTAGATGGGGTCTCCCTCTTCGATCGCTCCGTTGGGGCATTCGTCGCGGCATGCATCGCATGCGATACATTCATCGGTAATCATCAATGCCATATAGTAAACCTTCCGAATTAAATTTCCGAGATTTATAACCTATGTAACCTTAACCATACCTTAAACAAAGAAGATCTAGTGATTCGGTAGTTCGCACTGTGGTGTTGTGGCGAAGATAAGTGTGGCCACCGTTCCGCTTTGGCCATCAGTACGGTTTTTCAGTGAAATCTGTGCACCCATTGCATCGGCTGCCGATTTGGCAAGAAAGAGGCCCAGGCCTGCACCCGGGGCATTGCCTACGCGTTTAAACGGTGCGAAGAGATCGATACTCTCATCGATTCCCGGACCTTCGTCGATAACTTCGAGTTTTATTTTGTTGTCGTCGATCTGGCGGGTTCGCAAGAGAATCGTTTTGCCTTTGGGGCTGAATTTGATGGCGTTTTGAAGGAAATTCTGCAATATCTGGTTCAACAGAGTTGTCTGAATGCATCCGACGAGGTTTTGCGGTTCGAGATCGAGTGTTACCGTTTTGTTTTCGGAATTTGCGAGCAGCGCGAAATCCTCTCCTTTCTTTCGGATGAAGTCGATGATGTCCACAGTCTGCGGAAGTTCGAAATGTGCTCCCTCCTGGCGTCCGATTTCAAGGATCGAACTGATCATTTGATTCATCTCTTGGATCGTCTTGTTCGACAGCTGTAGCGCTTCGATATACTTTTCAGGCTCTCGTTTTTTGATAAGGGTGACATCGTTTTTCAGTTTCATCACATTGAGTGGGGTTTTAAGCTCGTGGGCTGCACCGATGAAGAGCTCTTTTTGGTACTTGACGAAGGTTTGGATACGGTTGATGAGCCGGTTGATAGATTCGCCAAGCGGTACAAACTCCTCGGGCAATGTTTTGGTGTCGATGGTGGTGAGAAAATTTTCGTTGAGCGACGAAAGCTTTTTCGTGAGCCGTGTAATCGGCATCAAAAGCATTGCGGAGAGGCCGAATGCATACAAAACGATCAGAATGAGGCTGATGAGGTTGATAATGATAATGGAACGGAGGATCTTTTTAAGCATTCGGGCGATATTGGTGATATCTTTACTGACAAGCAGATAGGTCTGCGATTTGAAATTGTACGGATAGATGAGGTCGATGAAGTAGTGGCCGTTTGTTTCGCGTTCCCTCCATTCGATGGAGCTGTAGAAGCGGTGCGGGGGCGGAATCACCTTCGCCGTTATCTGTAATGCGTTTTTTAGGTTTTTGGCATCGATCTTCTCTCCCTCTGCATAATCCGGAAAAGTTTGGACAATGTAACGCGCCTGTTTGACCAGTTGTTGCGAAAGCTCGTCATAGATCGACTGTTTGATATAGGCATAGAGCATGGTTGAAAAGATGATAAGAAGGATGGAGGATGCGATGATAAGCTGGGTTAGAAACTGGTTTCGGATGCTGCGGTTATCGGCCATAAGGTGCCTTTGTTGAAGCGGTATGGTGGCGAAGGGAGAAACTCTCTCCCTTCCATTGATTTAGTCTTCGCTGTTCTTTTGAGGGTAGCAGAAACGGTAGCCGCGCCGTCGAACCGTTTCGATCGTCTGGATACCCAGAGGTTTGTCCATTTTCTGGCGGATCTGGTTGATCGCAACCTCGATGACGTTCGGGGTTACCAGTTCAGGCTCTTCCCAGATCGCATCGAGCAGTTGCTCTTTGGAGACGATTTCGTCGCGGTGGCGTGCAAGGTGGGTCAAAACCTCGAACGGCTTTCCTTTGAGTTCGATCTCTTTTCCTTTGTAAACGACCTTCTCTTCCTGGGGATTGATGCTCAGATCGTCGATTTCGATGACGTTGCTTCCGCCGAATCGCAGGCGTGCCTTGATGCGGGCGATGAGGATGTCGAAGTCGAACGGTTTTTTGATGTAGTCGTCCGCGCCCGCCTCGAGTGCTTCGATTTCACTCTCTTTGTCGTCGCGTGCCGAAAGGATGATGACGGCGGTTTTCGGGTTGTTCGCTTTGGCTTTTTGGATCAGTTCGAGGCCGTTGCCATCCGGAAGCATCCAGTCTGCCAAAATCAGGTCATAGTTGCGGATATCGAGATAGTAGTCTCCGTCTTTGAAGTTTTCCGCCGAGTCGGTCTGGTAGTTGAACTCGTTAAGTCCTTCGGAGAGGGTTTTGTTTACCGTGGTTTCATCTTCTACGATCAGTATGCGCATAGTCAGCAGTCCTTAGGGTGAAAAATTTAAGCGGGATTATAGCATATTTTTAGATTGTTTTAAACTATTTTTCAAAAAAATTTAAAGATAGGAGCGAAAATCGGTGACGCAGACCCGACAATTAGGGAGTATGTCGGGTTTGCATATTGTAATATTTATCGTTTCGATTTGGGGGAATTTGGCTTTCAGGAGCCCAAAAAGCGTTTCGAGAGCATCTTCGACAAGAAGAAATTTTTCCTGTTTGATCGTTGACTCGATCAAAGAAGCCACTTCGGCGTAATCGAGAAATCTTCTTTCCTCTTTTTGATAGCCGTAAGCAATTTCGCAATCGACTTCGATACACTGGGGCGATGTACGCTCGAAATCGAGAAGCCCCATGATCGCCTGAAAATGAAGGGAACGGATGGAGATCGTCATGCGACGCGCTTCTCCCGTCCACTCAGCAGCCTGACAATATTCGGAGTATGTTTATAGACGACAACAATGGCGATGATCCAGATCGGGGCGTGAGAGTGAATGTTTGGAACGTCCGGATAGAGAATGTAACTCGCAACGATAAAAGCGGCCAGCGCACCAAGCGATGCAAGAGACGAGATACGCAGCGTTTTGCCGAGAACGAACCACACGACTAGCGCGATGGCTGTAACATCGGGCATCATAAAGGCGAGTACGCCGACGCCGGTAGCGACACCTTTGCCCCCTTCGAACATCAGGTAGGGGCTGAAACAGTGACCGGCGACCGCGAGTACCGCGATCGCCCAAAGCGTTGCATCGGGCATCCCTGCCAGTTTGGCGACCAAGAGGACCGCGATACCTTTGAATGCGTCAAGGAGCACGGTGGCGATCGCCAGTTTTTTGGCCAGGGCGGGATTTTTCTGTTTGACGACACGAAGGACATTGGTGGCGCCGATACTCTGACTGCCACTTTGCTTGATATCGACGCCGGCAAACATTTTGGCCAGAATAAGGCCGAAAGGAATGCCGCCGACAAGGTAGGCTGCAAGATAGAATATAATATTTGGGTTGGTCAGAAATTCCATGAACGGTCTCTTTATGGTAAAATTAGAGTCAATTATAGAGAAAAAATGGTTATACCGCTATTAAGGATTGATTTTGGAACACAATGAACTGAAAGAGAAGATTCTTGAACTCAAAGAGAAACTGCCTGTCACGCTCGTAGCGCACTACTATCAGCGCGACGAAGTTTTCGAACTGGCAGATATTACCGGCGACAGCCTCGAACTCGCCCGCCGTTGCAAAGCGGACGACAAAGAGTGGGTCGTTTTCTGCGGCGTCGGCTTTATGGGGCAGAGTGTTAAAGTCATCGCTCCCGAAAAGCGGGTGGCGATGCCAAAAATCGCTTGCTGCGCGATGGCGCGGATGATCGACAGCACTTACTATGACGAATCGGTCGAATTTATGGAAAAAGCGGGGATTAAAAAGGAAGATATCCTGCCGATCACTTACATCAATTCGAGTGCCGAAGTGAAGGCCAAAGTGGGTGAAATGGGCGGTATGGTCTGCACCAGCTCCAACGCCTACAAGATTATCGAAAAGGGGCTTGCGAGCGGCAAAAAGATCCTCTTCATTCCCGACCGGTGCCTGGGGCAGAACGTGGCCAACATGATGGGGCTCAAGTCGTGCGTCATCGGTGACGGAAAAGACCCAAACGAAGCCGACATCATCTGCTACGACGGATTTTGCTCCGTGCATCAGCTCTTTACGGTCGATGACGTGAAGTTCTACCGCAAACGCTATCCGGGTATCAAGATTGCCGTCCATCCGGAGTGCGATCCGGCTGTCGTGGCGGTGAGCGATTTCTGCGGTTCGACAAGCCAGCTCATCAAATATGTCAACGAACTTCCCGAAGAGCAGAAGGTGGCGGTCGGTACCGAGTACAACCTTGTCCATCGGATGCGCGACAAGAACATCTATGTCCTCTCTTCGACCAAGCCGGAATGCCCCACGATGAACGAGACGACGCTCGAAGATGTCTACAGAACCCTCAAAGAGATTGAAAAGGGTGAAGTCGTCAACGAGATCCAGGTGGATGAAAAGACCAGAAAATGGGCGAAAGTCGCTCTGGAAAGAATGTTTGAATTATGATTATCCAGGAGTTTGTGAAAGAGGTTCTGCTCGAAGATATCGGACGGGGTGATCTGTTCGGGAGGGTCGCACCGAAGAAAGAAGCGACGGCTCAGGTTATCGCCAAAAGCGAAGGAATCGTGGCGGGTGAACCCTATCTCGAAGCGCTGGCACAGTTTTGCAACCTGGAGCTCTACTGGCATAAACGCGACGGCGAAGCGTTTGGATGGGGTGATGTCATTCTCAAAGTGATGGGCGATGCTGCCGATCTGTTGGCGGCGGAGCGTACCCTTTTGAACATGCTGCTGCATGCCAGTTCTATCGCTACGCAGGTACAACCTTATATCAAGGCGCTCGAAGGGACGAATGTGCTGCTGCTCGATACACGAAAGACGCGTCCGATGCTGCGCAACTTCGAAAAATATGCGGTGCGTGTGGGCGGTGCGGTCAACCACCGTATGGGGCTTGACGATGCACTGATGCTCAAAGATACCCATTTGAGTCTCATTGACGACCTGGAAGCGTTCATAGAACGTGCACGGCGTAAAATCCCGTTTACGACGAAGATCGAGATCGAGTGCGAAAGTGTCGATGCCGCCGCCAAAGCGATGGATGTCGGTGCCGATATCGTGATGTGCGACAATATGCAGATAGCACAGATTCGGGAGGTCGTTCTTTATCGGAATGAAAACTATCCCGGTGTGCTGCTTGAAGCGAGCGGTAACATCACCCTCGAGAATATCCGGGAGGTGGCACTCACCGGTGTCGATGCGATCAGCTCCGGCAGTATCATCCATCAGTCGCGGTGGATCGACCTCTCTATGAAAATCGTCACCTGACGATTTTCGGACGATACGCCAAAGAAGCGAAGCTTTTTGGGCTATCTACCGCTGTGGTTGCTTCGGTAGCGGGCCCACGCGAAACCAGATTGCGCTCAGATTTCGATAGCGTAACGGTTGCAATCAATATGGAAACGTGTGATAAGTAGATGGCAGATGATTTAGAGAAGACCGAAGAACCGACCCCCAAGAAGATCGAAGACGCCAAAAAAGAGGGAAATGTTCCCAAGAGTATGGACACTTCGGGCTTCATCACCCTTCTTGTAGCCGTTATCGCCTTTGTCGCCCTGACGGGCTGGATCTTCGATCGCCTCGAGACACTCTACCGTTACTACATCAACTTTGTCGGTGTCGAACTCACCCCCGCTCTTCTGCTTGAAATCACACTCCATACGGTTGTTCAGGTTCTGATCATGGTCCTTCCGCTCGCACTTCCGGTGGCCGTTGCCGGAATGCTCGCGGCATGGGCGCAGTTCGGGTTTGTCTTCACGACCAAACCGCTTGTACCCGATCTGACGAAGATCGACCCGATCAAAGGGGCGAAAAATCTCTTCTCGCTTAAAAAGCTGTTGGAAAGCATCAAAATCACCTTGAAAGTGGCTGCGGTTTTCGGTGTTGCATTCACCGTTTTTCTGGGGTTCATCAAAGAGCTCGTTTCTGTTTCTCATGCCCCGCTGGCACATCAGATCTCGTGGCTTGCTGATCGTGCGATGATGCTTGCGGCTGTGATGCTTGTGCTTTTGATGGTTTTGGCACTGATCGATCTTCTTTTTGTACGCTACAACTATTTCAAAGGACTCCGGATGTCGAAGCAGGAGATCAAGGATGAGATGAAACAGCTCGACGGAAATCCGGAGATCAAGGCGAAAATTCGTCAGATCCAGATGGAGATGGCACGCAAACGGATGCTGGCCGAAGTCCCCAATGCCGATGTGGTCATTACGAACCCGACCCATTTCGCCGTCGCACTCAAGTATAAAGAGGGGGAAGCCCATGCACCGAAAGTTGTGGCCAAAGGTGCCGATTTGATCGCTTTGAAAATCAAGGAGATCGCGAGAGAAAATCATGTACAGATTGTCGAGAATCCGCCATTGGCACGGGAGTTGTACAAAAATGTCGAGGTGGACCGGGAGATTCCGGAACAGTTCTATCAGGCGGTTGCGGAAGTGTTGGCCTTCGTTTATAAAAGCAAAAGGGCGCTTTGAGAAGAGTTAGGATAAAATTCCGCCATGGAAACAGCGTATATGAAAGCGAAAAGAGCCGTCGAAGAGGCGCGCCATATCGCGATAATCGGGCATCTCAATCCCGATGCCGATGCACTTGGTACGGGATTGGGGCTTTGGTGGATATTGAAGGGGCTTGGCAAACGTGTCGATATTGTCAATATGAGCGATCCGCTTCCGCAGATACTTTCGTTTCTGCCGGGTTTTGAAAAGATCAAAAAACAGCTGCGTCCTGACGTCGATCTCATGATCAGCGTCGATTGCGGCAGCTTCGATCGTTTGGGGGTGGAACGCCCGGAGAGTGCGAAACTGATCAATATCGACCACCATCGCAGCAATACCGGGTATGGCGATATCAATCTGGTGGAACCTCATTTCGCCAGTGCGTCCGAAACCGCTTTCAGGCTGGTGACGGCATCTGGCTGGGAGATACCGAAAAACGCGGCGATCAACTTTTATGCGGCACTTCTCAGCGATACCGGCTTTTTCGGATATGAAGGTGTTTGCGAGAGGGTTTTCGATTTTGCCAAGGCACTGCTTCGTCTGGGTGCCGATGCCGAATGGACAGCCAGAATGTTCAGAGAGAATCAGCCGCTGAGCAAACTTCGGCTGCTGCCCAAAGTTCTGGAGACGCTGACACTCTATCTGCAGGGTCGTGTGGCCGGACTCGATGTGACACAACAAATGTTGCGTGCCTCGGGAGCCACTGTCAACGAAACGGATGATATGGTCAATTACGCCAGGTCGCTCGCCACGGTTGAGGTGGGTTTTTTGGTCCGCGAGGAGTCGGATGGAACGCTGAAAGTCTCTCTACGTTCAAAGACGAATGTCGATGTAAGCGCGATAGCCAAACGTTTTGGCGGCGGCGGTCATATCCGCGCCGCAGGTTTTATTGTCAGGGGCATGGAACGTGATGTGCTTATAGAAAAATTATTGAAGATGATAGAAGGGGAAATGAAATTATGAGAAGAAAGAAGAACAATATCGGTACGACTTTGCTTATCGTCGTCTTTTTAGCAGTCATAGGCGGTGTCGTCTATCTTGCAAACTCTCCCATGTTCGAGAGAAACGCACCGCAGATAGATGTACCCGATACACTCTACTGGAATCTGAAAAAGCCGATTTCGGTACAGCTTAAAGATGACAGCGGCATACGGAGTTACACGGTCGTACTGAATGACGGGAAGAGCGATTTTACGGTTGTCCAGACGGAACTGGAAACGCCACGCAAAGAGGTCACTGTTTCGGTGACATTACCGCGAGCCGGATGGGACAGGCGTGCAAAGAGTGCCGTGATGAAGATCGAGACGACCGATGCGAGCCGCTGGAACCTCTTCAAAGGAAACCATGCTTCGAAAAGCGTCGCGATTACCATCGATGCGCTTCGCCCTTCTGCCTATGTGCTTGCCAATTCATACAAGATTACACAGGGCGGAAGTGCACTGGTTGTTTTCAGTGCCAAAGACGAGCATCTCAAAGAGGTCGCCGTGCATACCAGTTTCGGAAAAACCTTCAGGGCGGAACCCTTTTACAAACCGGGGTATTATGCGGCTTTGATCGCCTGGCCTGTGACGGAAAAAAGATTCAGAGCATGGGTTGAAGCGACGGATATGGCGGAGAATGTTACAAAGTCCCATATTCCTCTCTATTTGAAAAATTATCGATACCGCCGCTCCAATATTACACTCAAAGACCGTTTTTTAAATGGAAAAATCGCTGATCTTTCGAGCCAGTTCGATGAGACAGCCAATATTTCGGATCCGGTGGAGCGATTCAAAATCATAAACGAAGATATTCGGTCGAAGAATGAAGCGTTGATTCACAAGTTGAGCTCGAATGTTTCGGACCAGTTGATACGCCGATGGAGCGTGAAACCTTTCTACCCTCTAAAAAATGGCAAAAAAGTAGCGAGTTTCGGCGACCATCGTTTCTACTACTATAAAGGCAAACGCGTCAGCGAGTCGTACCATCTCGGGCTCGATCTTGCGAGTGTCAAAATGGCCGAAGTGCGCTCCTCCAACCCGGGACGGGTGGTTTTCGCAGGGTACAACGGCATCTATGGAAATATGCCACTGATCGATCACGGCCTCGGACTCTATACGCTCTATGGACACTGTTCGACACTCTATGTGACGGAAGGCGATACCGTTGCGAAAAACGAAGTGATCGGAAAAACCGGAAAAACTGGCCTCGCGCTCGGCGACCATCTGCATTTCGGAGTTCTTGTGCAGGGGGTCGAAGTTCGCCCGGTGGAGTGGATGGATGCCCATTGGATAAAAGATAACATCACAAATGTTTTTGATACGGCACGGAAAATGATCGAACGCAAAGAGAATAATTAATTTTAATACCGAACGTATGTTTAATGGTCGATGTGGTAATATGAGTTAAAATGCAAGTATTGTTTTTGGAGTGAAACTCCCATTTTGGGATGGGAAGATGAGGATGAAGGTATGATAAAACAGCGAACGATTGCCAAACCGGTCGAGAGCGTCGGAATCGGTCTGCACAAAGGGAAACCGGTTCATTTGCGTCTCGAGCCGCTTGAAGCGGGAAGCGGAATCGTCTTTTACAGAGAAGATCTCGGCGTCTCGATACCGCTTCGGCCGGAGTATGTCGTCGATACACAGATGGCGACGGTGATAGGGAAAGATGGCGCGAACGTTTCAACGATCGAGCATTTTCTATCAGCCGTTTATGCCTACGGTATCGACAATATGCGTGTCATCCTTGACGATGCCGAGATGCCGATCATGGATGGAAGCGCCGCGAGTTTCTGCATGATGCTCGATGAAGCGGGAATGGCGGAACAAAATGCGGGCAAAGAGATTCTTCGGATCAGAAAAGCCGTAACGGTACGTTCAGGCGAAAAGTACGTCTCTCTCAAACCGTCCGAAACAGCGAGTTTCGATTTTCTGATCCGGTTCGAACATCCTGTCATCGCTGAGCAGCACCGACGATTTATCTTCTCGAAAAGTGCGTTTGTTCAGGAGATTTCCCGTGCGAGGACGTTTGGTTTTCTGAAAGAGGTACAGTATTTGCGAAGCAAGAACCTGGCCCTGGGCGGAAGTCTTGAAAATGCGATCGTCCTTGACGATACGAAAGTACTCAATCCCGAAGGGCTACGTTTCGAAGATGAGTTTGTACGTCATAAAATTCTCGATGCGATGGGAGACATGAAACTGCTTGGCCGGCCGATTCTCGGTGCATATGAGGCGTTTGCAGGAAGCCATGGGCTCAACCATCAGCTGACTGTCGCACTGCTTGCAGATGAGAGTGCCTACGAAATTGTGACGCTTCAAGTGGAAGAGAGTGCCGAATTTGCCAGAAGCTTCGCCTGATACGATACCGGATGCCGAACTTCTGATCATCGGAGTCACATCGCCGCTGCTGGTGGGCCTTTATGTCGACGGGCACCTGGTGCAGAGGTATGAACGGCGGGAGAAAACCTCAAGCGCTTTGCCTGCGATACTTCATGACGTCCGCTACCGTTACAACCTCAAAGCCCTCTACTATGCCAGAGGGCCCGGAAGTTTTATGGCGATCAAAGTGACATACGTCATGGCGAAAACCTTTTCGATCGCGCTGGATATCCCTCTTTATGCCTCGGACGCTTTCGCTTTCAATGAAAATCGACCTATCAAAGCAATCGGCAGAAGCTATTTTGTGAAGAGCGATGGTGAAATCGTCATCGATCGGAGGTGTGATGGTGTCTCTGGCTCTTTTTCCCTGCCCCTGCGTCTCGATCGAACGCTTTTTTCACAGGAGAACGAACCTCTCTATATTCTTCCAGCCGTTTGATATCGGCTTCTAAGCAAAGATAGACTAAAATACTTCAACTTTTTTCAGGAGAGGCGTGTGATCATCAGTGTACCTGCCACCAGTGCCAACTTAGGACCAGGGTTCGATACACTGGGACTCTCGTTGTCGCTTCGCAACCGTGTACATATCCAGCCCTCAAAATTTTTCAGTGTCTCGATCAAAGGGGAGGGTGCGAACAATCCGCGTCTCAAAGGAAACAACCTCTTTATCAATATCTTCAACGATCACTATCGTCACCTCACGGGAAAGCGCGGAATTTTCAGGTTCAAGTTTTACAACCAGATTCCGCTTTCACGAGGTTTGGGAAGCTCTTCGGCCGTCATCGTCAGTGCCATCGCATCCGCCTACAGTGCGGCAGGCGTCAATATCACCAAACGCAAACTTCTCAACTTGGCGCTGCATTACGAACACCACCCTGACAATATCACGCCGGCCGTAATGGGCGGATTCAATGTCGCCGTCGTTGAAAATCGTAAAGTCTACAGCCAGAAAAAGCGGATTCCCGGCTACCTCAAAGCGGTGGTGGTCATTCCGGACAAGCCGATTTCGACGGCTCATTCGCGCACAACGCTTCCAAAGAGCTATCGCAAAGAGGATGCCATCTACAATCTCAGCCACTCCTCCCTGCTGACCGCTTGCTTTTTCAACGAGTCGTGGGAGATGCTGCGCATCGCGGCACGGGACAGATTTCATCAGGTGGCACGCATGAAAAACCTCCCGGAGCTTTTCGACGTGCAGAAACTCGCCATTGAAAACAATGTGTTGATGAGTACGCTTTCAGGTAGCGGATCGACCTTTTTCAACATGACCTATAAAGAGGATGCCCAGCCGCTACTTGAAAAATTCAAAGCCCGTTTTCCTTCGTTCCGTTGTGCGATTTATGACTTCGACAACGACGGGGTTCTGTTTAGAGATTAATTTTGGTATAATTGCACGATTATGTCCGATCCGGTTAGAATGTGCATCCATTGCCGCGGCCGCTACTTGCAGGCTCAGCTTATACGGCTTCAGTGTCAAAACAATCAGATACAACCATTTCAAGGGTATGGCAGGAGTTTTTATCTCTGTCACAGCTGTATCCATGATAAAAAGCTTGCCAAACGGCTCGCAAAGCAGTGCAACAACAAAACATATCTAACGATCGAATTGGGCGAACATATTAAGGAGATGGTAGCGAATGGGTAAAGTAAGAATCCATGAAATAGCGGATGAACTGGGGATTAAAAGCAAAGAAGTTGTGGAAAAAGCCCGAGAGATGGGACTGGATGTCAAAACAGCTTCGAGCGGGGTTTCTCCGGAAGATGCGCAGAATATTGTGAACTATGTGATGACCGGAACACTTCCGGCGTCAGCCGCTCCCAAAAAATCTCCGGCGCCCGAGAAAGAGAAAGAGGCCGTAGAACAGGCCGTAGAAAAACCGACAGCGGAAAAGGTATCGAAGACTGAACCGGAAAAAGCGGAAGAGGCCAAGGCCGAAGCCCCAAAAGAGAAGAGAGCCGTCGAAAAAGAAGAGAAGCAGCCGGAAACGAAGGTCGCTGCCGAAAAGATGCCGGAAGAAAAAGCCGAAGAGAAGGCCGAACCGGAAACGGAAACGAAGCCCGAGCCGAAACCTGAAGAGAGACCGGTGAAAGAGAGTGAAAAGAAAGAGACGCTTGGACAGGCTTCTGTCAAGCGCCGCCGTGGTATCTTTATTGTCAAAAAGAAGCGTCCAAAGGTTGAGCCGGTTACGGAAACACCGACAATCAAAAAGAGCGAAATCGGAAAAGAGAACCGGGTTATCGCCGCTGTAGACGAATCGATCGCCGCAAAAAGAGCGAAGAAAAAGGCGAAAAAAGCGGCGCCGGCGCCGGGTTCGAAAGAGAGCGGTGTAAAATTGAGTCTACTTGAGGATCGCGATATCGGCGGTATCAGTGTCGATTATGCGACGGAAGAAGTGGTTCTGCCCGATTTCAGTGAAGAGCTCCGAAGCATGGAAGAACCGAAATCTCCAACGACACTCAAGCCGGAACAGCCGCGGCCGAAACAGCCGATTGGACGACGGGGACCGCAAAGCAGAGGAAAACGAAGCGTGAGTAGAACAACACCAAAAAAACGACAACGCCGTATGGAAAAAACGGAAGCGACTCCAACGGTCGTCAAAATTCCGGAAGATTGCCGGGTCTATGAGTTTGCCGAAAAAGTGGGGCATTCGACCGGTGAGGTCATCAAAATCCTTTTCGGTCTCGGCAAAATGGTGACCAAAAACGATTTCCTCGAAAAAGATGAGATAGAGATTTTGGCGGATGAGTTCGGTGTCGAGGTTGAAACGATCAATCCGCTCGACGAGCTCGACTATGTCGCGGCGTATGATGCGATTCCTGACGAATATCTCGAAGAGCGCCCCCCTGTCATTACGATCATGGGGCACGTCGACCACGGTAAGACATCGCTTCTGGACAAGATTCGCGAGACAAAAGTGGCCGAACGCGAAGCAGGCGGTATCACTCAGCACGTGGGTGCCTATCAAGTTGAAAAAGATGGCAAAAAAATTACGTTTATCGATACCCCGGGTCACGAAGCCTTTACCGAAATGCGTGCCCGTGGTGCGCAGGCGACCGATATCGTCATTATCGTCGTCGCTGCCGACGACGGTGTAAAACCGCAAACGATCGAAGCGCTCAACCATGCCAAAGCGGCCGAAGTACCTATGGTCATCGCGATCAACAAGATCGACAAACCGGACGCAAACCCGGACATGGTCAAGTCGCAGCTTGCCGAACTCGGATATATGCCGGTCGACTGGGGCGGCGAGTATGAGTTTGTCGAAGTCTCTGCCAAAACGGGACAGGGGATCGACGACCTTTTGGAGACGATTCTGCTTCAGGCGGAGATCATGGAGCTCAAAGCCAACCCCAAACGGAATGCCAAAGCGGTTGTTATCGAAAGCTCACTCGAAAAAGGGCGTGGGCCGGTTGCGACCGTTATCGTCAAAAACGGTACGCTGCACGTGGGGGACCATGTGATCTGCGGAAGGACATTCGGGCGTGTACGAACCATCCTGAACGATCTGGGTAAGCAGATCAAAGAACTCGGTCCAAGCGATCCTGGGGTCGTTGTCGGACTCAACGAAGTGCCGGATGCAGGAGAGATCATGGTCGCGATGGACAGCGACAAGCAGGTGCGCGAATTGGCACAGAAACGTGCAGAGTATCTGCGCCAGAAAGAGCTCAGCAAGAGCACCAAAGTGACGCTTGACGAGCTTGGGAACCTGATTGCCGAGGGCAAGATCAAATCCCTTCCGGTCATTGTCAAAGCCGATGTTCAGGGATCGCTCGAAGCGATCAAGGGAAGTCTCGAGAAGCTGAAGAATGAAGAGGTCAAGATCAATATTATCCATTCCGGTGTGGGCGGGATCACCGAAAGTGACGTCGCGCTGGCCAATGCCGATGAAAACGCGGTGATTCTCGGCTTCAACGTTCGACCGACGGCGGCGATCAAGCAGAAAGCGAAGCAGTTGGGTGTCGAGATCAAGACCTATTCGATCATTTATGATCTGATCGACGACGTCAAAGCGCTGCTGAGCGGCCTTATGAGCCCGGTCATCAGTGAAGAGGGTATCGGGCAGGCCGAAGTGCGCGAAACGTTCAGTGTCGCGAAGGTTGGAACGATTGCCGGATGTATCGTTACCGACGGGGTCATCAAGCGAAATGCCAAAGCACGACTTATCCGTGACGGTGTTGTCATCTACGATACGCGCATCAGTTCTTTGAAACGTTTCAAAGAGGATGCCAAAGAGGTCGGGAAAGGGTATGAGTGCGGCCTGATGTTGGAGAACTTCAACGACATCAAGGTCGGTGACGTAATCGAAGCCTATGAAGAGAAAGAGGAGAAAGCGACGCTATGACTCCCGAAGAGATCAAGCGCAAACGTGCCGATTCGATCCTGCGCGAGCTGATTCCCGAGGCGTTGTCGCAACTTGGGGATGAGCGTCTGCGCGGTCTAACCGTGACGGAAGTGATCTGCAGCAAGGGAAGAAGCGATGCGGATGTCTATCTCGATCCCACGGGAATCGATGAAGCGGAACAGCAGCAGATTCTCAAGCAATTGAGAAAAGTTTCGAAAGGGCTTGAAGCCTACTGCCTCAAAGCGGAAGGGTGGTTCAAATCGCCAAAGTTTCATTTCAAATTCGACAAAGAGCTCGACCGCGTCAAACGAATGGATGAGCTTTTTGCACAAATAGAGAAAGAGTTGAACAAATGAGTGTCGAAGAAGAGGTTAAAAAGGTTGTCGAGTCGCACGGTGCGAAACTCTACGATACGGAGATCGTCAATGAGGACGGCCATACCGTCTACCGAGTCTACATTCTCAAAGATGGGGGTGTGGATCTCGATCTTTGCGCCGATATCAGCCGTGATCTTTCGCCAATGCTCGACGTCTACCCACCGGTCAGCGGACAGTACTATCTGGAAGTGAGTTCGCCCGGTGTGGAGCGAACACTGAAAAGGCCGGAACACTTCGAAAATTCCGTCGGTGAAAAGATCTACCTGAAGCTGAGTTCCGGAGAGAAAGTCAAAGGGAAACTGCTCGGTTTCGAGAATGGTGAAGTCGTTCTCGAAACTTCACAGGGTGAAGAGCGCTTTCCACTGAACGAGATTCGAAAAGCCCGCACCTACTTTGAATGGTAGCGCCCGGCCACGCGTTTTTTATGCGCCTCGCACTGGCCGAGGCGTGGAACTACCAACTTCTAACCTATCCCAATCCCGCCGTCGGTGCCGCCGTTGTCGGCCCTTGCGGAGAGTTGCTTGCCGTCAACGCCCACAGGGAGGCCGGCAAAGCACATGCCGAAGTCCTCACGATCCGTGATGCCTATATTGCCCTTAGCGGCGACACCGAATTTGCCCGATGCGACGATGCCCATCGGCTCCATACCGAACTTCCTCTGCGTGCCAAAGATCTTTTTCGCGATGCGACGATCTATGTGACGCTCGAGCCGTGCAGCCATACGGGGAAAACACCTGCATGTGCCGACCTGATTGCGGCACTTGGATTCAAGCGGGTCGTCATCGGTGCGATGGATCCCAATCCCCATGCCGCCGGCGGATCGAAACGACTCGCCGAAGCGGGTATCGAAGTGCTTGAAGGGATCGAACGGGCGGCGTGCGAAGCGTTGATCGAGCCGTTCGTGAAATGGCAGACAGGACGATTCGTCTTTTTCAAACTGGCACAGACACTCAATGGTGTGATCGACGGCGGCGTCATAAGCTGCGAAGCCTCCAGACGCTGGGTCCATCGGGTGCGTACGAAGATCGATACGCTCGTAATCGGCGGGAATACGGTGCGCGTCGATCGTCCCACGCTCGACAGCCGCCTCGTCGGCGGCAAAGCCCCCGACGTGACGATCTTTACGAAACATCCCGGTTCGATCGACCGAAAGATTCCTCTTTTTGAAGTGGCAGGCAGAGCGGTCGCATTCGCACCGAATCTTCCGGACCGGGGCCTGATCATGATCGAAGGGGGTGAAGGCACCCTTCGCGCGCTTCGAAACGAGATCGACTGGATGGTGCTTTTTGTCGCCCCTTTCCTTAAAGATGGAACCTGTTATAATGGCGGGAAAAATTTCGAGATGCTGCATCACAGACGGAGTGGAGACGATGCGATGATGTGGTTGAAGAGAAAATAGAACCCATCGAAAAGAGAAGGTAGCGTTTTATGGATAAAAATCAGAAGCAGGAAAAAATCGTTTCGATGTTCGACGAGATCGCGTCGACTTACGACGTGACCAACAGAGTCTTGAGTATGGGAATCGACAAGTCGTGGCGAAAAAAAGGGTGTGACAAGACATTCGAATTGCTCGATCGAAGCGAGGGGCTCACGGTGCTCGACGTGGCGTGCGGGACGGGTGACATGCTGCAGTGGTGGAGAGATCGTGGGGCTGCGGCCGGGGCGACGTTTCAACGCTTTATCGGTGTCGATCCGTCGGAAGGGATGCTGGAAGTGGCGAAAGAGAAGGTCGACTATGCCGAATTCGTTGTCGCCAAGGCACAGGATATGCCGATTGAAGAGAATACGGCCGACATCCTCTCCATCAGCTACGGTATACGCAATGTCGTGGACCGCCAGGAGGCGATCGACGAGTTCTACCGTGTGCTCAAACCGGGTGGAATGGTGGTCATCCTCGAATTTACCAAGCGCGAAGAGCGCGGCCTCAAGGGCAAGATCGTCGATTTCTACATGCACAGCATTCTTCCACGTCTTGGCGGATTGGTGAGCCGAAACTACGAAGCCTACCGCTACCTGCCCGATTCCATCGAAGGGTTTTTGACGACCGACATGCTCAAAAAAGAGCTCGAAAACGCCGGGTTCACAATGCAATATACCGAATCCTTTTCGATGGGCATCTCGACCCTTCTCATCGCCAAAAAATAGGTGATTCGAGCACGATGACCCATCCGATCACCGTCTCCCGTCTCAATGAGCAGATCAAGTCACTGCTCGAGTCGACATTTATCCAAATACGCGTCGAGGGAGAGATTTCGCAGGTGACCTACCATACGAGCGGCCACATCTACTTCACGATCAAAGATGACCGAAGCGCTCTTTCATGCGTGATGTTCCGCTCCAATGCCCGCAACCTCCGTTTCCGTCTCGAAGCGGGACAGCATGTCGTTCTCGGTGGTGCGATCACCGTCTACGTCCCGCGTGGAAACTACCAGATGATGGTACAGACGGCTGAACCCTACGGGGCCGGTGCGCTTTCCGTCGCCTACGAGCAGCTCAAGAAACGGCTGGCCGACGAGGGGCTTTTCTCTTCCGAACGTAAAAAAGCGATTCCCCGAACGATTCGTCATATCGTCGTCGTTACTTCCAAAACCGGTGCGGCGATTCAGGATATGATCCGGGTCGCGTCGAAGCGGTGGCCGTTGGTGAAGATCACCCTTGTCGATACGCTGGTGCAGGGAGCCGAAGCGGCGCAAGAGATCGCCTCCCATATCGCCTATGCCGACACGCTGGGCGCCGATGTCATAATCGTTGGCCGGGGCGGCGGAAGTCTCGAGGACCTGTGGGCTTTCAATGAAGAGGCTGTTGCCCGTGCTATCGCGGCATGTAAAACACCGGTTGTCTCCGCTGTCGGTCACGAGGTCGATACGCTCATCAGCGATTTTGTGGCGGATATGCGTGCCCCAACGCCAAGTGCGGCGATGGAGCAGATACTGCCCGACAAAATCGAAATGCTCTACGCCCTCGACGAGATGATGGAGCGGATGGAGCGCCGGATGCATCAGATCCTCTTGTTGAAAACCCAGTCGCTCCAGAGTGCCCAACGCCAGCTGGAACAGCATGCCATCAGCAAGAAGATCACGATACAGCTACAGGATATCCGACAGCTTGCAGTGCAGATGCATAGACAGATGCGTAGGGTTTTACAACAAAAAGAGGAGTCGCTACGGCCTCTTGGAATACAGCTTGAGTATGCCAAAACGCAATTGTTTCAGAAAAAAGGGCAGCAGCTCCAATCTCTCGAAGCGCAGCTCATATCACTTGACCCCCGCCATAAACTGCGTCCCGGTTTCGTACAGCTTGTCAAAGATAGCCGCGTCACAACATTGGAAAGTATAAGGGAGGGTGACCGTGTCAGGCTCGAAGATGGAAAATTCGTCGCTGAAGCGAGAATAGAATCGATTCGTTCCAATGAAAGCTGATTCGCTGCATCGATTTTAGATGGTTGGTTTCGTAACACTTCCATCCATTTCCCCGGACTTCCGGCCAAAGCTTCACTTGTGTTATTCCTGTAATCGACTTTATGGTATAGTGTTTCATCCGTTTTATAAAAATTTTTAAATTTTTATGGATGGAAGAGTTTTTTATTTGGAGAAGTAGAATGAATATCTACGTTGGCAACCTGTCTTACAGAATGGATGATGGTGAACTGAGAGAAGTTTTCGAAGCATATGGCGAAGTTAGCAGCGCACGTATTATCAACGATAGAGAGACCGGACGATCGAAAGGTTTCGGCTTTGTCGAAATGCCTGACGACAATGCAGCGAACGAAGCGATCGAAGCGCTCAACGGCAAAGATGTCGGTGGACGCAGCCTTCGTGTCAATGAAGCACGACCCCGCGAACCGCGCCAGCCGCGAGGCGATTTTAACCGATTTTAATCTACTGGCGAAGCGGCGCGTGCCGCTTCGCTCTCTTTTCCTCTTTTGCTTTTAAACAATATATCCTGATTACATTTTACATTACACGAAAACGGGAGTGAAACCCGATAACGAATTTTTGAAATTTCGTTTATTTGGCATTCCGACCGAATGTATTGTAGATATAGTCTGCCATCTGTTCGTCGGATATCGCCCCTTCACGTTTTTCGATCTCTTTAAGGTTCTTTCTCATGATCGAGTGAGAGGAACCGCTGTCAAAATCGTCATGTCTCAGATAAAACAGTTTTTTCAGAAGTTCATCTTTGGTGTAATGGTTGAGAGGAGGTCCGTAGATATCAAGTTTCTCTTCGGAGGCGATACCTTTTGCATCGGCTTCATGCGGTTCGATGCCCGGGGAAACCTTGATCTTCGGTACACCGTTCGCTTTCACTCCATGACAGTTGGCACAGCGCTCTTTATAGAGGCTCGCCGCATCCTTGATATCTCCCGATGCACTCAAAGTCATTGCCGCTACGGAAGCCAAAACGGTTGTCACCAATCCGATTCTTTTCATTGGTCACTCCTTGTTGGAAGATATTACATCATAATTTTTTTCATATAAATTTCCTCTTTATATTTCTATGTTCGGCAGAGGAGTGGAAGTTTAGTTGATTGCCCATCCTTTCAACTGATTGACAAATGTTTTCGTCGATTCTTCGGCAAGGTTTTCTATATACTGTTCCCACTTGCTCTTCTCTTTCCAATGGGCCTCCTCGACGCCGCTCAACGTTTTTGTCAGCTCTTTCGCTTCCTTGATCGAGCCGATCTGATCGATCAGTCCGATCTCTTTCGCCTTTCGGGCGATGAAGATTTTGGCATCGGCAAATCTTTCGGGATGTTTCGGGTCAAGCCGGCGGGCTTTGGCGACGTCGTCGACGAACATTTGGTAGATATCCAGAACGTGGGTCTCTATCTCTTTGCGCTCTTCCGGCGTCCACTTTCTGAAAGGTGTTCCCGCCTCCTTGTATCGGCCCGCTTTGACGACCTGGGGTTTCACCCCGACCTTGTCGAGCAGTCCGCGGATATTCATCCCCTCCATAATCACGCCGATCGATCCGATCGTGGCGGCGGGATTGGCGACGATTTTATCGGCCCATATCGAAGCGTAGTAGCTTCCACTGGCCATCGTTCCCGCGGCGTAGGCTACGACCGGTTTTTTCTCTTTGAGGCGTTTGACGGCCAGTGAGATTTCTACGGAGGGGGCGACGGCGCCGCCCGGAGAGTCGACAAGCAGAAGAACCCCCTTGATGCTCTTCTCTTCGGAGAGCTCTTCAAGCTCTTTGACGATTTTGTCGGCACTCAGGATCGGTCCGAACAGGTTGACGGAAGCAAGATTCGGCGGTTTGACCGACTCCGTTCCCGCGGGAGCCAGAATCAGCAGTAGAATGAGCAGAAAAAGGAGCGATTTGAAGTATTTTTGAATGAAGTCGAGCGTAGCGGTAATGGGAGCGAAGAGTTTTTTGAAAAAATCAGACATGTTTTTCTCCTTGGATATAGAGATGTTCGACACGCTTTGTGTGAAGAATCAGCTGCAGGGGAAGCTGGCCGGGAGATTCTGGATCGTCGGGGAGCGGTGCGACGATAAGATCCGCCCAACGCCCTCTTTCCAAGCGCCCGACCGGAAGATCCAGTGCGTCTGCAGCTCTCGATGTCACCGCTTTGAGAAGTTCGAGTGAAATGTTCTCCAGTTCGGCATTGCAATGCATCATGACGGCTGCGCGCATTTCGTCCCAGAGGCTCAGAGATGTGTTGGAACTGAGGCCGTCCGTTCCGAGCAGCCAGGGTATCTGTAGTTCTTCCACCTTTTCCAGTTTCATCCGTCCACATCCGAGAAGCCGGTTGGAGCGAGGACAGTGGGTGATCGTGTGGCCATCTTCGGCGATCATTCGAAGCTGTTTCTCGTCGGCATGGACGGCATGTGTCAAGAGGGCACGTTTTCCTTTCAGAAGCTGCAGGAACTCTTCGGGAAAACAGAGCGGTGCAGTCTGCTTGAGAAAGTTTTCGAAAAAGGGTTTGAAGGGCCCTTCTCCTCTTTCAAGCCACGCTTTTTCGGCAGGTGACTCCATAAAGTGGGCCGACAGCGGCAGGTCGCCGTAATTTTTCAAAATCTTTTTGATCAGAACCGGGTGTACCGAGTAGGGGGCATGGATGGCGACGGCCGGGATGAACCGTTCCGAAGCCATCGTCCGACTCTCTTCGAGCCGCAGCTCAAAATCGGCATAGAGCGCATCGACGGCGGCGGGCTGCGAACCGATCGCCTCGTTGAAAAAGACAACACGCTGAGGTGCCGCCTTGCAGGCGCGCATCTCCTTCCCGTAACTGCTGACGGCTCCGAAGGTGGTTGTCCCGCTTGCAAGCATCGCATCGATCTGGCGTTTGTAGCAGCCCGCTTTGCACGCTTCGGTCAGTTCGTCGCGATGGGCGATGACGCTCTCGAGCCATTGCATGAAATCGCCGAACTTCAGATGGGTCGTATTGGCGCCGAATTCGAGGTGTACATGGGGGTTGACGAGTCCGGGCATCAAGACGGTGCGGCTGTCGAGTTCGAAAAACTTCGCGTTCGGATACTCCGCTTTCAACTCCTCCGGCGCACCGAGTGCGACAATTTTTTCATCGAAGGCGACGGCGCGGTCGCTTTGAACCGTTTCACCGTCGAATAGCCATTTCGCTGCTACGATTTTCATGAGGTATTCCATTTTTAGTGAAGATTATGGCAAAGATAGGTAAAATATCTCATAAAATTTTAAACCAAGGAAAAAGAATGAAAATCATGGTGATCCAAGGCCCCAATCTCAATATGCTTGGGGTTCGCGAACAGAATGTCTACGGACCGATGAAACTGGAGCAGATACATGAGCAGATGCGTGGGTTCGCGCAGCAAAACGGTGTGGATATCGAGTTTTTCCAGAGCAACCTCGAAGGGGAACTGGTCGACAAGATTCAGGAGTGTCTGGGCGATGCGGACGGCATCATCATCAACCCGGCAGCCTATACCCACACCTCGATCGCGATTCGCGATGCGCTGGCGGCCGTGGCGCTTCCTGCCATCGAAGTGCACATTTCCAACATCCACGCGCGCGAAGAGTTTCGCCACAAGAGTCTGATCGCTCCGGTATGCGCCGGACAGATCAGTGGCTTTGGCCCCTTCAGCTACCATCTCGCGATGGTCGCGATGCTACAGATTCTCAACGAAATCAAGGCGATGAAAGAGATGCAGCAAAAGCAGGCCGAGGGACAGCAGGCGTAATGATGAACTACATTCTCAGAGACGAAAACGCGATCTACTACGAGTGCGGCTACAGCAGCGACAATGCGGTTTTCCTTTCTCTGGGAAGCGAAAAGTGGCTCATTACCGACAGCCGCTACACTGTCGAAGCGAAAGAGCAGGTTCGAAACGCCGAGGTCATCGAAGCGAGCGACCTGCTCAAAGCGACGCGTTCGCTGCTTCGCAGCCATCGTGTCATGCGGCTCGTTTTTGATCCGAAAGATTGGACCGTACAGGGGCTCGAGGGGCTTAAACGAAAGCTTCCCCATACCCATTTCGCACCTCAACCCGATTTTTCGCATCAAAAACGCATCGTCAAGAGCGAGGAAGAGATCGCACTTTTGAAAAAGGCGGCCGAGCTGGGTCGCGAAGGATTCGACGCTTTCGCGAACTATCTCAACCTTTCCGGATGTGAAAGGCGGGAAAAGCGTCTCCATTTCGAAGCCAAAGCGGCGTTGAGCCACTACGGCGAATACGACCTCAGTTTCGATCCGATCGTGGCCATCAACGCCAATGCTGCCAAACCGCATGCGCTTCCGACCGATGTGGTGCTCAAAGAAGGGGATCTGCTGCTGGTCGATGCGGGGCTGAAATACAGGCGTTACTGTTCGGACCGAACACGGACGGTCCATGTGAAAGAGGGTATGACTTTTGGGGATGATCAGAAGTTCGCATCGCAAAAGATACAGAAGGCGTACGATTTGGTCCGAAAGGCACACGACATGGCGATCGAGAAGGCCCGCAGCGGCATGACCGGTGCGCAGATCGACCGTCTGGCGCGTGAAGTGATTGAAAAAGGAGGCATGGCCGAATACTTCGTCCACTCCACAGGCCACGGCGTAGGTCTCGACATTCATGAGATGCCCTACATCTCTGCACGCGGCAAGACGATCGTCGAAGACGGCATGGTCTTCACGATCGAACCGGGCATCTACATCCCCGGGGAGTTCGGCATCCGGATCGAGGATATGGTGTTGATGCGTTCAGGCAGGGCTGAAATATTGTGATGGAACTGCGTGACGAGAGGCTTTCGCTCATCGAGGCGAAATATTTCCCCGTCGTTTTCAGATCGCATGGCATGGCCCATCGGGCGGTCATTGGAATCGGTGGAAACGTCGGCGATGTCGCGGCACGGTTTGGGAGAGTCGTTGCCTATTGGCAGCGAAACGGCCGCGTACGCGTGTTGAAGACGTCGCCGCTGTTGAAGAATCCTCCGTTCGGTTTTTTGGATCAGCCCGATTTTCTCAATGCCGTCATGCTGGTTGAAACAAACCTGGATCCGCTGGCACTCATACGCTATCTGCTTTGGGTGGAGAAGCGCTTCGGTAGAAGAAGAACGTTCAAGAACGCTCCGAGGACACTCGATTTGGATATAATCTTTTACGATGATATGCGTTTGAAAACGATGCGGCTCGAAGTGCCGCATCCGAAGTTTCACGAGCGCGATTCAGTGATGATTCCGCTCCGATTTTTGAAGGACGGTAAAGTATGAAATTGATGACGTTCACGGCACCTACACCTGCACAGGCGCTGAAAGCGGCGCAGCAGGAGTGCGGAGAAGATGCCCTTGTCGTCAGCACCAAGCAGATACGCAAAAAGAGCCTCACGCAGCCCGCGTTGTATGAAGTCGTCGTGGCAATCGAAGATACGGTGCCGGATAACGAGGTTTCCTCCCGAAAGCGGAGGGAAAAGAGCCACCCGCGTAAAAAGACGACACGCGATGCACGCATGCTGGATGATCCTGAAGAGGTTCTTGTCAATATCTCCGAAGCTGCGCGCCAGATTTCCGAAATCGCCAATGTCTCCAGGCCGCAGCCGCAGAGCAGGCCGAGAGTGAAGGTGGAAGTCGAAGAGGAGCATGCTTCTGTCTCGGGCGGAAACAAAGAGATCGAAGAGCTCAAGGATATCAAGAGCGAGCTTCTCAAACTTGCGGACAAAGTCAAACTGATACAGAACATGGTCTGGGAGGAGAAGAGACCGGCTGGTTCGGGTACGATTCCCCCGGAGTTCGCCGAGATTTACCGCATCGCGAAAACGAGCGGGATGGATTCCCATCACCTGGACGAGATCATGCGGCTGACACTGGAACATATGCCGCTGCAGATGCGCGCTTCGAGCAAAACGGTTCGCCGCTATTTCCAGACGCTGTTGCGAAAGATGGTTCCTGTGCGTCTCGAGCGTGAACTTATACCGCCGCAGAAGAAGGTCATGATGCTGGTTGGGCCGACGGGGGTTGGGAAGACGACGACGCTGGCGAAACTGGCAGCCCGCTACGCCTACATGATGGAAAAGAAATACAAAGTCGGCATCATTACGCTCGATACCTACCGTATCGGGGCGGTGGAGCAGCTGATGCAGTATGCGAAGATGATGCGTATCGGGATCGAAGCGGTCGTCGATCCGCCGGAGTTCATCACGGCGCTTCAGACACTGCAACATATGGATATCATCCTGATCGATACGGTCGGCAGCAGCCAATACGACAAGGAGAAGATCGACAAGCTCCAGCAGTTTCTCTCCTCGCACACCGACGTCGGTATCGATGTCAACCTTGTCATGGGTGCGCCGACGAAGTTGGAGGATCTGCGTACGATCTATCGCAACTTCTCTCCACTCGGGATCGATACGCTGATCTTCACCAAACTCGATGAGACGCGTGGTTTTGGAAATATCTTTTCACTCGTCTACGAAACCGAAAAACCGGTCAGTTATCTCTCTATCGGGCAGGAGGTCCCGGATGATCTGATGTGCGCCGACAGTGACTATCTGGTCCAGTGCTTGATGGAAGGCGAAGCGAAAAGAGGTGATAAATGAGTACGCAGGCAAGCAAACTCGAAGCACTGATGGATGCGCAGCAACGTCCGGCCGGTGCGACCCGCGTTGTGGCGATAACGAGCGGGAAAGGGGGTGTCGGCAAAAGCACTCTGAGTGCCAATATCGCTTATGTCCTGGCAAGAAAAGGTTTCAAAGTCGGGATAATGGATGCCGATATCGGCCTGGCGAATCTCGATGTCATGTTCAATGTACGGGCTGAAAAAAACATACTTCACGTTCTCAAGGCCGAGGCCACGTTCGAAGAGATCATTCTTCCTCTCGAAGAGAATCTCTGGCTGATTCCAGGCGAAAGTGGTGACGAAATATTGAAATTTTCCGATGCGACGATCGTCAGCCGTTTTATCGATGAAGCACAAATGCTTGAAAACCTCGATTTTCTGATTATCGATACGGGTGCCGGTATCGGCGATACGATACAAATGTTTCTCAAGGCTGCCGATGACGTCGTCGTCGTAACGATACCGGATCCTGCGGCCATTACGGATGCCTATGCTATGGTCAAGGTCGTCAGCAGAATCAAAAACGATATTTTGATGATTATCAATCAGGTCAAAAGTGCGAAAGAGGGGCTGAAGATATTCGATACGATCAAAAAGGTGGCACTTGGGAATATCGGAGATCATCTGGAGCTGAAACTTTTGGGATCCGTTCGCAGCGATCCTTATGTCGCCCGCAGTGTCAAACAGAGGGTTCTGGTCTGCAAAGAGCTCTCCAATATCGCACCAGCCGGAGATATCGAGGCAATCGCCAAAGCACTTGGCGATAAAAAGGAACACAAAATGCTTGAAGGTCAAAAGGAGAGTGGCATCGGTATCTTTTTCAAAAAGCTGCTGGGGCAATTTTGATCTTGAACGGGGATGGAATGCGGGAGAACAATTTTATCGCTTTTTGGTTGGTGTTCGGATTTTTTATCGGGTTGATGATCGGTTTTTTCAGCCAGAACGATCCGTTCGACATCCTCTCTGTCGTGGTTTTCTCGACACTCTTTTTCTATATGATGGCACATGTGAGTATCGCACTCTTCGTGCGTTTCATGGAGTCTGGAAAAGTTCCTTTCGAGAAAGAGGCGTTTGACCAGAAGCTCGATTATTTCTACAATCAGCTTCTCCATCGTGAAGCGGAAGTGGATGCCAACTATGCCTATATCTCCAAAAACGACGGAACGGCAGATGCGCAGAAGGGGAGCTGAATGCTGATGAACAAAGGTTATCACGACCAGATTCGCCACTATCAGGATGAGCTCGCCGTTCGATATCTGCCGGCTGTCAAGGCGATGGCCTACCGTCTCAAAGAGCGCTTGCCCCGGTCCGTCGAGTTCGACGACCTCGTCAGTATCGGAGCCGAAGAATTGATCAAACTTGCAAGACGCTATGACAAGAACCAGAACGACTCCTTCTGGGGATATGGAAAAACACGTGTCTACGGGGCGATGCTCGATTATCTCCGTTCGCTCGACATTGTCAGCCGCGCCAACCGGAAATTGATCAAGATGATCGACGAAATTATCGCGCAGTATATGGACGAGCACGGTGTGGAACCGGAAAACAGTTATATCGCCGCTGTTTTGCATGAGGATGAACAGAAGATCAAAGAGGCGCGCCGTGTCGCCGCGATCTACAATGTTCTTCCCCTTGACGACCAGCTCGAGAGTGACCAGAAAGATACCTTTTCACAGATCGAACAGGAGGAGCTGATCGAGAAGATCAAGGAGATTCTCGAGACGATGCCGAGGCGCGATCAGCTCATTATGCAGATGTACTATTTCGAAGAATTGACCTACAAAGAGATTTCGGAGATTCTCGATATCACACCCTCGAGGATCTCCCAGGTGCACAAGCGTGTCATAACGAAAATCAGAGATAGCATAGGGTAGGAAGATGGCAGATATACTGAGCCAGGAAGAGATCGATGCGCTGCTCGAAGCGGTCGAAGATGAAGGAACTCCCGAAGCGCTCGAGAGCGAAGAGGAGGTTTTCGACCAGCGGCAGATCACGCTCTATGACTTCAAGCGCCCCAACCGTGTCAGCAAGGAGCAGCTGAGGGCCTTTCGCGGGATTCACGACAAGATGGCCAGGTCGCTTGCTTCCCAAATCTCGTCTGTGATGCGATCGATCGTCGAAATTCAGCTTCATTCGGTCGACCAGATGACCTACGGCGAATTTTTGATGAGCTTGCCGAGCCCCACCAGTTTCAACGTCTTTTCGATGAAACCGCTCGATGGCAGCGGCATTCTGGAGATCAACCCCTCCATCGCCTTTCCGATGGTCGACCGGTTGCTTGGCGGAACCGGCGAACCGTATGAGACGACACGGGAGTTCACCGATATCGAACTCAATCTGATGGACTCCATTCTGCGTATTATCATGGGAACCCTCAAGGAGGCGTGGGGACCGGTGATCGACCTCTATCCCAATATAGAATCCAAAGAGTCGAGCCCCAACGTCATTCAGATCGTCGCGCAAAACGAGATCGTCGTGATGGTGGTCATGGAGATCGTCATTGGCCATTCAAGCGGAATGATGAATATCTGTTATCCTGTCATCACGCTCGAATCGATTTTGAACAAACTCGGAAGCCGAGACTTCATGCTGACGGAAACAAGTGCGAAAAAGAGTCGAAACAAGGAACTCAAGGCACTCGTCGGCGGAGCGAAAGTGACGGTCAACGCCTTTTTGGGTGATGCTGAGTTGAGTCTGAGCGAACTTCTCGGCCTCAAACAGGGCGACATTATCCGGCTCGACCGCCCGGCTGACGACACGGCGGTGATCAATGCCGACGGCAAGGATCGTTTTATCGGCAAAATTGGACTGCGGCGCTTCAGAAAATCCCTCGAGGTGACCGAATTGATCGTCGATGAAAAAGATGAGGTCAAAAAGATTCTGCAGGAGATCGAACAGGAACGTCGGATGCGTCTGGCCAATACACTGAACGAGAACGAGGAGGTCGTCAATGGCTGATTGGATCGAACTGCTGGCACGCGAGACGGCCGCAACCATCGAAGGTTTGACGGGGCAGCGCCCCGATGTGAAATTCAAAGAGAAAGAGCCGGTAACGGATATTCCGAATGTCATCGCGCCAATGTCTTTGGTAACCATTCGTGTCACGGGTGAGTTGAACGGCAAGATGGCCATAGCGATCTCTCCGATGCTCGGTACGGCGCTTTCGGACATGATGCTCGGTGGTGAAGGCGAGAGCAAACCGACGATGGACAGTGATGACCTGGATGCGGTCAAAGAGATCGTCTCCAATATTTTCGGGGCCCTTGCGACGGCGATGAAGGCGCAAAAAGAGTTTCCTGAGCTCTCCTTTGAAGTGACAGAGATCAAATTTTACGAGGAAGGGGAGGATATCGACATCAGCGAGTATGCGACGCTGTTGGCCTACAACTTCTCTTTGGGTGTCATCAATGGCATTTTTATGACGCTGCTGGATGAGAATCTCATGCCGCTGGTCGATAAAGAGGATGCCTCTCGGCCATCTGCCTCCGCGGCGCCGGCCACACCGGCTGTGCCCGCTTCCGAAACGTCCGAAACGGTTCCCGTCGATCAGTCGGAGATGAAAAATATCGGCCTGATTCTCGATGTCAAGCTGCCGCTTCGTGTACGCATCGGAAGCAAAAAGATGCTTCTTAAAGACGTCCTTTCGATGGATATCGGATCGGTGATCGAACTCGATCAGCTGGCGAACGATCCTCTCGAAATTCTTGTCGACGACAAGGTTATCGCTTACGGCGAAGTAGTGATCGTTGACGGAAATTTCGGTGTTCAGATTACCCATATCGGTTCCAAACGGGATCGTCTAGAAACACTCAAGTCTTGATTTTTTGAAAAATAGATAGTATATTTACTTATACCAAATTTCTCCCAGCCAAACATCGTCACTTTAAACGAATGGTTTGCTTCATAAGACAAGAAAGCGTGTCGTAAGCGCTACGGACAGCTTCCAATGTACGCTGGTGCCACAATAGGGTGCAAAGCCATTCGCCCCTCGGGTCAAAAGCCGTCATCTGATTTCACTGAACCTTTTTGACGTGATTTTGGCTATACCTGCGAGGTTCTCTCTTGCAGCCAATGGCTTCTCTTTTGTTTTGAAGTGATAATGCATAGCCGGGACCGGTATTGGAATATCCCAGGATGGACTACATCCGATGAAAACGGTGAACGAAATGAAGAAAAAAGTACTTGTCGGAATGAGTGGCGGCGTCGATTCGACCGTCACGGCGAAACTGCTTCTCGATGCCGGCTACGAGGTCGAGGGTGTCTATATGAAGCTTCATGAAAAGCCGGGTTATCATGAAGAGAATTTCAGACGCGTTTTGCATGTTGCGGCGTATCTCGGTATCGAAGCGAAAATGCTCGATCTTTCGAAAGATTTCGAAGAAGCGGTCTACAAACCATTTGTCGAAAGTTATCGGCAGGGCTTGACACCCAATCCCTGTGCCAAATGCAACCGGCAGATCAAGTTTGGAAAGATGATCGAGTATGCCGATGAAATCGGAGCGGATTATCTTGCAACGGGACACTATGTGCGTCATGACGGCACCTATATCCTCGAAGCCCTGGATGAGACGAAAGACCAGAGCTATTTCCTTTTCGACATCGACAAAAAGATCATTCCCCGGCTTCTGTTTCCACTCGGTGAGTGGAGAAAAGAGGATGTCAAAGCTTATGCGGCGAAGATCGAGGCGCTGGAGAGTTTCGCGACCCAGAAGGAGTCGAGCGAAATCTGTTTCGTCGAAACGACCTATATCGACGTTTTGAAAAAACACATCCCCGTGGATATGCCCGGTGAGGTGCTGGATACCGAGGGCAATGTGATCGGACACCATAAAGGTTTTATGCACTACACGATAGGAAAACGGCGAGGATTTTTTGTCAAAGGTGCACACGAACCACACTATGTCAAAGAGATCCTGCCGGAAACGAATCAGATCGTCGTTACCCCGCACAGCGCACTCGAAGTCCGGCAAATCGAGATAGAAGGGGTGAACCTCATGGATGGCCGGAGAGAGTTCGCGTGTGACGTAAAGGTTCGTTACCGGACAAAAAGGGTGCCGTGCCATGTCGAGGTAAAAGAGGATGGTAAAGCGCTTGTCAAACTTTCCGAACCCGTTTTTGGCGTCGCTTCCGGGCAGGCTGCCGTGTTTTATGAAGATGATAGACTTTTGGGCGGCGGCTGGATTACCACTGCGGAATGATGTGAATTTAAGGAAAGGCAGGGTAAAATTCCACCCTGCATTGCGCGGGGTGTAGCGCAGCCTGGTTAGCGCGCCTCGTTCGGGACGAGGAGGTCGGAGGTTCGAATCCTCTCACCCCGACCATTAACATTTTTCAACGCATGAAATTCCATTTTAAACTTCCCAAAAAAATCCAACCTTTAACTTTTAATTTTTAACTCTCTAAGAGGCATCATTGGGTATAATCGCGCCAATAAAACAGTAAAAGGTTGCAGATGCGCGGATACAAAATTTTTGCGGGGACCGCTTCGGAGTCGTTTGCTGCGGAGATCAGCAAATATCTTGACGCACCGCTGAGCGGTGCCAATATCAGCCGTTTCAGCGATGGCGAGATCGGTTGTCAGATCAGTGAAAGCGTTCGGGGCCGCGATGTCTTCATCATCCAGTCCACGGGAGCGCCCTCGAACGACAATCTGATGGAACTGCTGATCATGACCGATGCGCTTCGCCGCAGTTCGGCCAAATCGATCAATGCCGTCGTTCCCTATTTCGGTTATGCCAGGCAGGACAGAAAAGCCGCACCGCGCGTGCCGATCACGGCGAAGCTGGTCGCCAACCTGATCGAGACGGCCGGCATCGACCGTGTGATCACGATGGATCTGCATGCCGGACAGATCCAGGGCTTTTTCGACATTCCGGTCGACAACCTTTACGGTGCAATTCTTTTCATCAACCACATCAAATCGAAAAATCTCGACGATCTTATCGTGGCGAGCCCCGATATCGGTGGCGTTGCACGGGCACGCTATTTCGCCAGCCGCCTCGGCGTCGATATGGCGATCGTCGACAAACGCCGCGAGAAGGCGAACGTGTCGGAAGTCATGAACATCATCGGTGACGTGGCAGGTAAAAATGTGGTTCTGGTCGACGATATGATCGACACGGCCGGCACCATCGTCAAAAGTGCCGCGGCGCTCAAAGAGCATGGCGCCAAAAGCGTTATCGCCTGCTGTACCCATCCGGTACTCAGCGGGCCGGCATACGAGCGCATCCGTGAAGGCGAACTCGACGAATTGATCGTCTCCGATACGCTGCCGCTCAAAGAGGCTTGCGACAAGATCACCGTACTGCCCGCCGCACCGGTCTTTGCCGAAGTGATCCGCCGTGTCTATCACAACGAGAGCGTTAATTCGCTCTTTTCATAAGGTTTTCTGTGCAGAAAAATATCCGTAACTTCTCCATTATCGCCCACATCGACCATGGCAAGAGTACATTGGCCGACCGGATTATCCAGGAGTGTGGGGCCGTCACCGAGCGGGAGCTCGGCACGCAAATGATGGACACGATGGATATCGAGCAGGAGCGTGGTATCACGATCAAAGCGCAGAGCGTTCGTCTGACCTACGTCAAGGATGGCCAACCCTATATTTTGAACCTGATCGATACCCCCGGCCACGTCGATTTCAGTTATGAAGTGAGCAAATCGCTCGCTTCGAGCGAAGGGGCGCTGCTGGTTGTCGACGCATCACAGGGCGTGGAGGCGCAAACCATCGCGAACGTCTACATCGCGCTTGAAAATGATCTGGAGATCATTCCCGTCATCAACAAGATCGACCTCCCCGCGGCGGACCCCGACCGTGTTGTCGAAGAGATCGAACAGACGATCGGGCTCGATTGCAGCGGAGCGATCTATGCCAGCGCCAAGACGGGGGAGGGGATTCGTGAACTGCTCGATGCGATCGTCGACCGTGTTCCTGCGCCGCAGGGTGATGAAGAGGCACCGACCAAAGCGATCATTTACGACAGCTGGTTCGACAACTATCTCGGTGCGCTCGCGCTCGTACGCGTCTTCGATGGCTCGATCAAAAAGGGACAGGAAGTACTCATCATGGGGACAGGCAAGAAGCACCAGGTGCTGGGCCTCACCTATCCCCATCCGCTCAAGCCGACCAAGACGAACGAGATCAAGACGGGTGAAGTCGGAATCGTCGTGCTGGGCCTCAAAAATGTCAGCGACGTCGCCGTGGGCGATACGATCACCGATGCCAAACATCCGACCAAGGAGCCCGTAGGCGGATTCAAGGAGGTCAGGCCCTTCGTTTTCGCCGGCCTCTACCCGATCGACACGGACAAGTTCGAAGAGCTGCGTGACGCGCTGGACAAACTGAAGCTCAACGACGCTTCTATCAGCTACGAGCCGGAGAGCTCCGTGGCGCTCGGTTTCGGCTTCCGAGTCGGCTTTTTGGGTATGCTCCATATGGAGGTGGTCAAAGAGCGGCTCGAGCGCGAATTCGGCCTCGACCTGATCGCGACGGCGCCGACGGTCGTCTACAAGGTCGAGCTGACCGACGGGACCGAAGTGGAGGTGCAAAACCCCAGCGAAATGCCCGACACCAGCAAGATCGAAAAGATCTACGAACCCTACGTCCGTGCGACGATCATCACGCCCAAAGAGTTTCTTGGCAACATCATCACGATGATGGCCGACCGCCGCGGGGTCCAGGAGAAGATGGAGTACCTGAACGAAGATCGTGTCATGTTGGTCTATGCCGTGCCGATGAACGAGATCGTCGTCGATTTCTACGACAAGCTTAAAAGCGCGACGAAAGGGTACGCCAGTTTCGACTACGAACCGATCGATTACCGCGAAGGCGACCTCGTGAAACTGGATGTGCGTGTCGCCGGAGATGTGGTCGATGCACTCAGTATCATCGTTCCGCGCGAAAAGGCACAATCCAGAGGCCGAGAACTGGTCAAGACGATGAAAGAGCTGATCCCTCGCCAGCTCTTCGAAGTGGCGGTGCAGGCCAGTGTGGGCAACAAGGTCATCGCCCGTGAGACGGTCAAGTCGATGGGCAAAAACGTCACCGCCAAATGTTACGGTGGCGACATCACCCGGAAACGTAAACTTCTCGAGAAACAGAAAGAGGGTAAAAAGCGGATGAAGGCGATCGGCAAGGTGCAGCTGCCGCAGGATGCCTTCCTTGCCGTCCTCAAAATAGACTGAGAATCGAGTGTTGAGGGCTGAGTGTTGAGAAAGCGGAAGGTATTTGTTCTCAGTACTCAAAACTCAATGCTCAACACTCGATAATGCGCTGCCTGAGCTGCCGCCGTCTCTCTTTCTCCCTCCTCTGCAGCGTCTGCCGCGAACACTATCTGAAACCCGAACCGCGCATCCGAAAACTCGAAACGGGCCTCGAGGTTATCAGCTTTTACGCCTATGACGAGATCGAGCCCTTTCTTCTGACAAAGCACCTGCCGCACGGCTGGTTCATCTACCGTATACTCGCCAAAGAGGCGTTCAAAGCCTTGTCGCAAACCAAAAGAACGACCTTCGCGATTCCCGTGGACGACGATCCGTCCGGCGGTTACAGCCACACGGCGATACTGGCCAAAGGATTGAAACGGTACGGCTATCGTCCTCTTTTTGGCCGTCTTCATGCCCAAAACCGTCTCTCCTATTCGGGTCAGCCGCTTGCATTCAGAGTTCAAAACCCGAGAGATTTCCGCTATACAGGTCCAACGAATATCGACGCTGTACTGGTCGATGACATCATTACCACGGGGCTGACGCTGAAGGAAGCGCATGGCCGGTTGTTGCAACATGGCGTCGATCTTCTCGGTGCATTCGTTTTGGCGGATGTCGATCGGGCTTGAATCTTGAATTATGGTATAATGCGCCATCCTAACACCTGACCGATATGGTCAGTCCTTCCCGTCGACTACAAATATACTTCATTTCGAGTATGTTTACCAGATGGGCACCGAGGGCACAAAGCTAGGGAGCATGATGTGCGTGCCGTCGGTAAATAGACTTTGATCAATAAAAAACGCATTCTTTTGCCTTGCTACAATCTACCGGTGTGAAAGTATGCCTATACCGTTGGTCGAAGCTATACTTCAATACAAAGAGAACCATAAACATGGAACAAGAGACAATCGAACAACAGACACAAGAAGAGCAGCCGGAGCAATCCACGATGAGTTTTTCCGATTTCGGATTCAAACAGCCGATCATGCGTGCGATCGACCGTATGGGATTCAAAGTGCCGAGCCCGATTCAGGAGAAGGTCATACCTTTGATTCTCGAAGGCCACGATGTCGTCGGACAGGCGCATACGGGTACGGGCAAGACGGCGGCGTTCGGTCTGCCGGCGCTCAACAATATCGAATGGCGCAACGGTGTCGATATGTTGGTCATTACCCCGACGCGCGAACTGGCGACACAGGTGAGTGACGAACTTTTCAGCCTCGGGCGTTTCGCGGGGATTCGCACCGTCAGCGTCTACGGCGGACAAAGTTATCGCCGGCAGCTCGACCTGATCAGTCGTGGGGCACAGGTGGTCGTCGCGACGCCTGGCCGCCTTCTGGATATGCTCAGCAGCGGAAAACTCGAAGATTTCAACCCCTCCATCGTCGTTCTGGACGAGGCCGATGAAATGCTGGACATGGGCTTTCTGGACGACATCAAAGAGATCTTCAGTTATCTTCCGCAGCAGCGTCAAACCCTGCTTTTCTCCGCGACGATGCCCGAACCCATCAAAGACCTGGCACGCCACATCCTGCATGAGCCGAAATTCGTATCCGTTACCAAGAAAGAGACGACCAACAAGGATATCCGCCAGCTCTACTACGTCATCGAAGAGAAAGACCGTGACGATGCGATCGTGAGACTTCTGGATAAAGAGGAGCCCGAAAAGGCGATCGTCTTCTGTCGCATGAAACGCGAAGTCGACCGGGTGGCGGAGCTTCTGCAGGCACAGGGCGTCAACGCCAGAGGCCTTCACGGCGACATGGAGATGCGTGAGCGCATGGAGGTGATCAAAGGGTTCCGCGGGCGAGATATCGACATCCTGGTCGCGACCGACGTCGCGGCGCGCGGGCTCAACATCGAGAACGTCAGTCACGTTTTCAACTATCACATTCCGTTCGATCCGGAGAGCTACGTTCACCGCATCGGCCGTACGGGACGCGCGGGCAAGAAGGGGACGGCGATCACGCTGGTGACCCCTTTGGAGTTCAAAGAGCTCGAGCGTATCCGGCAGAAGGTCGGTACGAAGATGGAGTACGGCTTCGTCGACGAAGGCGGTGAATCTGCGGAAAACGTCGCCGAGCGCTTTCTCGACGCCGTTCGTGAACAGGATATCAACCAGGAAGCGGTGAAGATATACGAAGTGCTCGAGAACGAGATGGCACCCCAAAAAGTTGCCTATAAACTGATCTCCATGATTCTCGACAAGGGTATTTTGTCTCGGCAGGGAAGTGGCATCGGGCTGAGTCAGGATGAGGTCGAGCGTCTGATGGCGATGAGCGGTGTCGGCGAGAAATCGAAAAAAGGCGGCAACCGCAAACGCCGCAGCGGCGGTGGCGGCGGAAATCGCCGAAGAAGCGGTGGCGGCCGTCGCTACTAAACCGTGTTGCCGTATGATCTGATTATCCTGGGAGCCGGTGCGGCGGGCCTGATGGCTGCCGCCCACCAACGCTCGCGAAAGGTGCTCATTCTCGAACACAATTCCCGTCCGGGCGCCAAGATCGCAATCTCGGGCGGCGGACGCTGCAATATCACCAACCAAAATCTCTCATCCTCTTATTATCTAGGCGATCCAAAATTCGTTGAAAAGGTTCTCAACCGATTCGACAACGAAGCGCTGATCGCTTTTTTGCGTCATCATGGTCTCGAACCCGTCGTGCGGAAAGAGTGCCAGTACTTCTGTCCCGATCGTGCACAAGCGTTGACGGACCTGCTGCTTCGAGCAGCGCCATCGGTAGAAATATCGTACGAAACGGAGATCTTTGGAGCCCAAAAACCGGGAGAACTTTTCGTCGTCGAAACTTCCAAAGGAGAGGTTTACGCCAAAAAGCTGTTGATCGCCACCGGGGGGTTGAGTTATTCGAGCGTCGGAGCGACCGGTATCGGTTACGAAATTGCCGAATCGTTCGGGCACGGAATCGTACCGCTGCGCCCCGCCCTTGTCGGGCTGACGCTTCAACCCGAACAGGTATGGATGAAAGAGCTCAGCGGCCTTTCGCTTTCCGTGACCGTTCAGGTTGGGCGGCGCCTGCTCGAAGGCGATATTCTCTTCGCTCACAGGGGTGTCAGTGGCCCTGTGTTGCTCGATGCTTCGCTTTACTGGAACCAGGGAAAAATCACCGTCGATTTTCTTCCGGGGCGAAGATTCAAATCTCTTTTTGGCTCTTCTGCCAAAACGGCCGCTTCGCAGATCCCGCTTCCAAAAAGGTTTGTCAAAGCCTTTTTCAGTGCGCTTGCACTGCCGAATATTCCGTACCGTTCGATGAGGGAAGGGCAGAAACAGCGCCTCTCTCTTTTAAAGTCCTATGCATTCGCACCGGCCGGTACCTTCGGCTATGCCAAAGCGGAGGTGACCAAAGGAGGGGTAGCGACGGATGAAATCGATCCGGAGACGATGCAGAGCCGTCTGGTGGACGGGCTCTATTTCGCGGGCGAGGTTGTCGATGTAACCGGACGGCTGGGAGGCTACAACTTTCAATGGGCTTTCTCTTCAGCCGTCGTCGCCGCAAAAAGTGTATAATTTAATTATGATGCTTGAGAGATTTTTACAGCCGCCGATGCGGACCAATGCCCAGGGAGAGCTCAGAAGTGTCGGTTTCGAACTCGAGTATGCGGGATTGACGCTGACAAAGAGTGCCGCTGTCATCTTGAAGACAGTGGGCGGCAGAGTCGATGTCATCAACCCCTACCACTACAAAATCCGGGATACCGAGTATGGAACTTTTACACTCGTTCTCGATTTTCAGTTTCTCGTGGAGTCGGGACTCGAGCATTGGCTCCACCATATCGGGCTCGATCAGGCACTCGAAAAAGATACCATCGAAGCGATCGAGCGGTTCATCGCGGATTTGAGTGAGACGGTCGTTCCGTACGAAGTTTCGACTTCACCTCTTCCACTGGACAGAATCGATGTGATCGAAACGGTCAAAGAGGCACTGCGGTGTTACGGCGCGATGGGGACGAAAGCCGATCCTCTCTATGCATTCGGATTTCATATCAATCCCGAAGCGGCGCGGATCACGGTGGATGAGATACTCAAGACGCTTCGAGCCTTTTTTCTGCTTTACGATTATCTTGTCGAAACGATCAAGCCCGATATGACGCGGCGTCTGACACCTTACATCGATCCGTTCGACAAAGGGTATATCGAACGGGTACTCGATTCCGCTTACGACCCGACAATGCCGCAGCTTATCGACGATTATCTGGCGTACAACCCGACCCGAAACCGGGCCCTCGATCTGCTGCCGCTGCTGGCATGGATCGACATCGACCGGGTCATGGAGAAGATGGAGGGAGAAAAGATATCGGCACGCCCGACCTATCACTACCGATTGCCGAACTCCCGTGTCGATGAAGCTGCATGGTGTACCTGTGACGCATGGAACAGCTGGGTGCTTGTCGAGAGGCTGGCGAGTGACGAGGTGGCGATGAAAAGGCTCGGTGACCGATTTCTCGAGTATCTCGATTCACCGTTTCACTTTTTTCAAAAAGATCAATGGCTGAAGGAGGTGAAGGCGTGGGTCGAAAAAGGGTAGTCATCGTTACAGGCTCCCAACGGGGGAGTCGGACGGCATGGTATATGAGCCGTTTTCTGCTGGCGCTGTATGGGCTGAAAGCCCGTTTCTTTCATCCTCACTCATGGGACCCCGGTATACGAATGGACGGCGTATTGATAACGGGAGGTATCGACATCGATCCCTCCACGTACGGAGGATACGAGCACCCATCCATCGTGAAAAGCGATCCCAAACGCGATGAGATGGAACTTTTTCTCCTGGAAAGAGCACAACAGGAAAACCTTCCCGTGATGGGTATCTGCCGGGGTATGCAGCTTATCAACCTTTTTCATCATGGAACACTGCATCCTCACATCGAAGATCTTCCGCTCGAACATCCACATCCAAGAACACCTTTGCCGCTGCGGGAGGTAACGATCGAACGGGTATCGCGCCTTCATCAGATTGTCGGTGTTCCGGTACTGAAAGTGAACGCCCTTCACCATCAGGCCGTCGACAGGATCGGAGAAGGGCTTCACGTGGCCGCGTATGATCGTAATGGTATCGTTCAGGCGATCGAACAGCGAGAGGGAAGGTTTGTATTGGGATTGCAATGGCATCCTGAGTTCATGCCCTATGCGTGGCACAGCCGGAAGATATTTGGCGCGTTTGCCACAGCCGTTTCAGGGTCTTGAGAGCTTTTAAGAGAGTTGGGAGTAAAATAGAAAAAGTGATAAAAGTGTAGGACCGGCTATGAATGATCAAGTGTTGGGTGAATTTTTGTTACTGCTCTCTCTTCTATTCGGCCTTACCTATTTTCTTGCCGGTTTTTTCGAACGCCTGAAAATTCCTGGGATTCTCGCGGCGCTTTTCGTTGCAATGGGGCTTCACTATACTGCGATTGGAGAGATTCTGACGACGGGCTTAAATGGCGATATTTTTACCGTTTTGGCGGATCTGGGCGTCCTTTTTCTCCTCTTTTTCATTGGCCTGCAGATCGATATGAAGGAGATGCGTAGCCAAAGCGGCGACATCGTTCTCGCGACGCTGCTCAACACCGTTGTCCCGTTTATGATGGGGGTCGGCGTTATGCTTTGGCTCGGATATGGGTGGTTATTGGCATTCGTCATCGGAATTACCCGTATGCCGACTGCCGAGGCGGTCATCGTTCCGATTCTCGACGAGTTCGATCTTATCCGGACCAAAGTGGGCAACTATATTGTTGGAGCCGGTGTGCTAGACGATGTCATCGAAGTTTTTCTGGTCGCTTTTGTGTCGGTCTGGATTGGCACAAAAACGGGTGTGATTACGAACGATACGAAGGAGATCGTCGATATCGCACTTAATATCGCGATTTTCACCATTGTGGCCTGGTTCGCCCGCCGTTATGTTCTGATACCGCTTTCACACTGGACCCGGATCAAAGTCTCCAATCTGATTATGCTGATGATCATTACGCTTTTCATCTTTGGCGGGTTTGCCGAATATGCCGATCTCGGCCTGGTAGTTGGCGCCATCGTGGCGGGGATACTGATGCATCCCGTCTTTGACGATGCGGGGGTGGCGGGGGAACGTGCGACCCGTGCGATACGGGCTATTGGTTACGGATTTTTCGGCATCGTTTTTTTTCTTTGGGTCGGAATAAGTGTCGATCTGAAAGGGCTGATCGATGCGCCTGAATTGGCGATTTTGCTCTTTTTGGCGGCCTTCGTAGGTAAAATCGTCGGTATTTTTTTGATGGTGCCGATGAAGAAGCTCACTGTCAAAGAGGCATGGACGATCGGTATCGGCCTCAATGCCCGATTGACGACGGAGATCATCGTCGCTAAACTTCTGCTCGATGCACAGTTGATCGATATCGAACTCTTCACGGCACTTGTAGCGGCCTCCTCGGTTTCGACGATTATCGTGCCGCTGACATTCTCCATGCTTGTCGCGAGGTGGCGTCCTGTGTTGGTGGGAGAGATCGCCCCTCCCGTTACATCGGAAACCGAACCGATCGCCGAAGCTCCCGTCGCCTGGCATGCGGAACCGGTCGATGCGCTCCTTCAACTGCTTCGAACCGATCCCAAAAATGGTTTGTCCGTCGACGAAGCGAAGAGGCGCCTCGAGACATTCGGCCCCAACCGAATCGAAGCGGCTCGGCAAGAGAGATGGTACAAAATTCTGTTGCGGCAGTTTACCGATGTACTGATCCTTATTCTCCTGGCGGCGGCGGCGATCGCGTTTGCGATCGGGGAGATGGGCGATGCCGTTACGATTCTGGCGATCGTGATTCTCAACGGTATTTTGGGATTCGTACAGGAGTTCAAAGCCGAAAAGGCGATCGAAGCGTTGCAGAAGATGCTTTCGCCCCGATGCAAGGTGCTTCGTGACGGCAAAGAGGCGGAAATCGACGCGGCCATGCTGGTACCGGGCGATATCGTACTGCTCGAAATCGGCGACCGGGTTCCCGCCGATCTTCGACTGATCGAGGTGGTCAATCTCAAAATCGACGAATCGGCACTCACTGGCGAATCTGTTTCCGTAACCAAAGCGGTCAAAGCGGTGCTGAAGGCGGCGCCACTGGCCGAACGGCGGAGCATGGCATGGATGGGCACGAACGTTACGAACGGCTACGCAAAAGGGATCGTCGTTGCAACGGGAATGAATACGGAGTTCGGCAAGATTGCGAAACTGACCAGTGAAGTGAAGCAGGCACAGACACCGCTTCAGAAGAGATTGGCGCTTCTAGGCAAGAAACTCGGCATTCTCTCCGTCGCCATTTCGGCACTCGTGGCGATCGTAGGGTACCTTTTCGGCAAGGATCTGATGGAGATGTTTCTCACAGGCGTTTCACTTGCCGTGGCCGTCGTACCGGAAGGGCTTCCCGCCGTCGTGACGATCACGCTGGCGCTCGGTGTCAAGGCGATGGTGCGCCGGCATGCACTGCTTCGGCGTCTTCAGGCGGCCGAAAATCTCGGAAGCGCCAATGTCATCTGTACCGACAAAACGGGAACTCTGACACAGAACCAGATGACGGTCAAAAAGATCTGGCTGTTCAATGGAGAGATCGACGTGACCGGAAGCGGGTACGATCCTGCCGGGCATTTCGAAACGCATGGCGAACGGGTCAATTACAAAGGGCGGAAAGACCTGTTGCTGCTTCTGAAAACCGGGCTGCTCTGCAACCACGCTTCTTTACGCAAAGAAAAAGATGGATGGAAAATCGCCGGAGAACCGACGGAAGCCTCTTTGATCGTTGCGGCGTACAAAGCTTGGCTGGTTCCCGGGGAGCCGAAAATCGTCAGTGAATTTTCGTTCAATTCCGAACGTAAGCGGATGACGGTCATTGTGGAGGAAAAAGGGCAGAAAGTCGCTTATGTCAAAGGGGCACCCGAAGTGTTGTTGGCGCGTGCATCGCACTATTTCGACGGCAACGACAGGAAGCCGCTCGATACACATATGCGAAAAGCTTTCGAAGAGGGCTATGTCGAGCTGGCCAAACGTGGATTGCGGACGCTCGCCATGGCCAAGCGGGTGTTGCCGCCCGAGACGAAGTTGGATCCCGAAGATGTGGAAAAGGATTTGACGCTGTTGGGGGTCGTTGGTATTATCGACCCGCCGCGCCCGGAGGTGCCCGAAGCGATTCGTACGGCACAAAGAGCCGGTATCCGTGTCGTCATGATCACCGGTGACGCACCGTTGACGGCACTGGCGATCGCCAAGGAGGTAGGACTCGATGCGACGCGGGCAGTGACCGGCAGTGAACTTGCCGGCATGGAGGACGAAGAACTGAGCAGGGCGCTCAAAGAGGGTGTCATCTTTGCCAGAACCACGCCCCAGGACAAATTACGTATCGTCAAAGTCCTTCAGCGAGAGGGACTGGTTACGGCGATGACGGGGGATGGCGTCAACGATGCGCCGGCGCTCAAACAAGCCGACATCGGAATCGCCATGGGACGGCGGGGAACGGATGTCGCCAAAGGAGCCGCCGACATGATTTTGTTGGATGACAATTTCGCCTCGATCGTGGGAGCCGTCAAGGAGGGTCGACGACAGTATGACAACATCAAAAAATTCGTTACCTATCTTCTCTCTTCCAATACAGGCGAGGTGATCGCGATATTCGTCAACATCCTGTTGGGAGGGCCGCTGATTCTGCTGCCGGTACAGATTTTGTGGATGAACCTCGTCACAGACGGATTGACGGCTGTGGCACTCGGGCTCGAACCGGCGGAAAAAGGGATCATGGAGCGGCCACCCCATTCGGTCAACGCCCCGTTTCTGGAGCTTCGCGGGATTTTGATGATCATTTTGCTTGGTGGCTATATCGGTGGTGGTTCACTTTGGCTTTTCCACCATTATCTCACATCCGGCCTTCCGGAGCATGAAGCGGTGGCACTGGCGCAGACAGTCGCCTTTACCGGCATCATCGTTCTCGAAAAGATGAATGTCTTCAACTACCGAAGTCTGCATGCCCCGATACCGGTCATCGGTTTTTTTACGAATCCGTGGGTGCTCGGTGCGTGGATGTTGACGGTCGGTGCGCAGGTGGCTGCCGTCTATGTACCGTTTTTGCAAAACGCTCTGCATACGGTACCGCTGCGATGGGAGGATTGGCTTCTCATCTTCGAAGTGGCACTTCCGATCTTTGTCGTGGTAGAATTGTACAAAGCGTTCGAGTGGTGGGTTCTGAAAAAGAGAAGTTGAGACGGAATACGGCGATTGCGTCATACCAAAGGAAGTTCGTTTCTTCGATCGAAGGAGAGTGATGTGGATTATGCGATACTGAAATCGCTTTTTATCGTACTGGTACTCGGATTCATGATCGGGATGCAGCGTACGATGACCTATCTCTACAAAGGGGAACAGGCTTTCGCCGGAAGCCGTACTTTCGCACTTATCGCGTTGGGAGGGTTCCTCTCCGGCTGGATCGAAAAGTACGTTCATGGTTTCGTACTCGCATCGACCCTCGTTTTCGCATCGATGGTCGCGATCTCTTACATCATGAAAGTGAAACAGCAGAACAAATGGGGTATGACGACACAGATCGCCGCATTGGTCACGTTTTTTCTCGGAGTGATGGTGTGGTATCATCTGGAAAACTACGCCATCTTCATCGGAGTCGTCATCATCGTTCTGCTCGAAATCAAACCGAGGCTACAGCAGTTCGAAACCCATATCAGCCCAACCGACATTCACGCCGTGACTTTGCTCCTGGCGATGAGCTTCATCGTACTTCCGGTGCTGCCGGACGAAATGGTCGGACCCTATCATCTCTTCAATCCCTACAAAACCTGGCTCATGGCCGTCATCATCGCAGGCATCTCGTTCATCGGTTATGTGGCGATAAAAGTCTTGGGACAAAAACATGGCGTCTTCTTGACCGGTGCGGCGGGAGGGCTCATCTCTTCGACGGCCGTATCGATCTCGCTCTCACGGATGTTCCGGCACCAGTATACGCTCATCAACAATTATGCCGGAGGCATCGCGGTCGCTTCGACCTTCATGTATTTCCGTGTCCTTTTCGAAGCGTTCGTTATCCATCCCGAGTTGGCTTGGCGTCTGACGCCCGCTTACATGGGGGCGGCTCTGAGTGGTTTGGCTTTCAGCTACTGGCTCTACATTCACTCCAAGGCTGCGGAGATCACGTTCGAAGCCCCCGCGATCACCAAAAATCCGCTGCAGTTGAGCGAAGCGATCAAATTCGGCATACTCTTCGGTATCGTTTACGGAGCCATCGCATTCGTGCAGACACGGTACGGGAATGTCGGAGTCTATGTGGTGTCTCTCTTTTCAGGGATCACCGATGTGGATGCCATCACACTTTCGCTGAGTCAGATGGCCAAAGAAGAGAGGCTCGAAACGATCGCGTCGATGAACGGCATCGTTATCGCGTCCGTCGTCAATTCCCTCGTGAAACTGGGTATCGTCTACTGGCTCGGAGGGGTTAAACTGGGCTGGAGGATGACACAGTTTTTCGTTTTGACATTGGGCGTCATGGGGGCGGGACTTTTTATCGGTGAAATGTGGATCCCTTGATACCGGTTGACAAAAATTCTATAATTTAGAAGAGAGAGGAGAGAAAGATGGAACGCACAGCAGTCGGGAAGATGCCGGTATCGTAGATGGTCAGAAAAGTATTCAAACAGAAAAAACGCAACAAAAAAATCGATGCGTTCATCGAAAAGTACAAAATTCCACGGGAGTATCTCTCCGTCAACAGAAAATCGGTGACCAAAGCGCTGTTGGTGGGGATCTTCATAGCGTTCATTCCGATGCCGTTTCAAATGCTCGCCGTATTGGCGGTTTCACCTTTCGTTCGCTTCAACATTCCCATCGCCATCTCGATGGTTTGGCTCTCCAACCCTTTGACGATGCCGCCGATGTATTATATGGAGTATCTGACGGGAACGTGGCTGTTCGGTATGGAGCCGCTGCACGATGTCCAGATGACGCTGGAGTGGTTTAAAGAGAACCTGGATGAAATCTTTATACCCCTCTATGCCGGAACCCTCTTTTACTCCGTGGTCGTTTCCGTCACCGTCTATTACGGTGTCAACTGGCTATGGATCCACTCGGTACACAAAGAGCGGAAAACGAAAAAAGCCAAGCGGTAGCCGAGCGAATTTCAGTCGGATTTAGGGAAAATTTCAAAAAGAACCAGTACCGTTTTTTGAAACGGATTGCCGTTGTCGTCGCTGATCATCAGGTATCGGTTGGCTTCGACGTGTGTCAGACCTTCGAAATTGTCCAGATGCCACCCCTGCTCGCTGTCGAGGTCGGCGAGGCGTTCTGTGCGACATACCTTCTGCTCGCAGCTACGGCTGTGTACCCGGCTCAAAATGGTGCGTCTTCTTCGCGTCAGCCAGTCGTAACTGCGCTCTAGCACCAGAAAATCACCGTTTGGCATCACTTCGATCGCGGTGAGCGCCGCGGTGGCGGGGAAGCGCCATCTGCGCATTTTCGCATAGATCGTGTGAAAGGCGGCATCTTGCTTTTCGAGTGGACGTTCCGGTGCCGTGACGATGCCGTAGACTGGATGCCGGGCCACCCCTTCGAGCATGCTGTTTTTACCCCGGTAGTGTGACTTTTTTTGCAAAATTTTTGAAATTTTCACTTTTTCCATATACCCTCCCCGAGGAGTGTACAAAACGATTCTCGGTTTGCGTTCGAAGCTTACGGCAAGCCCTTTGGGCGTAAGGGCCAGCCCCTCCGCATCACGCCACTTTTTGCCATGAAGTGGCCGGCCTGATTCGTCTTTCAGGCGATGGCGCTTCAAGAGTGCGACGTGCTCGATTTTTCCGTTGCCGATACGCAGTTTCATGACGTAGAGATACCCTTCGTCACTGATGGCGTAAAGGGTTTTCGTTTCGGAATCGTAGGCGAGGTCGGAAACGCCTGTGAACGGTATGCCGTTTTTGGGAGAAAAACGGATCGCTTTCGCATCCAGGATTTCGACCATCCGCTTCGCCGAAGCGGGTGAGAGGTCGTATTTTTCCATGTCGGCATGGAGCGATCCGAAAAGAATGGACAGGAATAGGATGATTTTCATAGATTGAGTATACCTCAAAGTTGCGATTGGTATAATGACACTATGATCGATTATCGTAAAAAGCTGACCACCGACAGGAAACTCTACCCGATCGACGATATCGAAGATTCGTTCGAAAGCGACCGTGGACGTATCATGACCTCGCCGGCGTTTCGGCGCCTTCAGAAACGTACACAGGTCTTCGCACTGGAACTCAACGCGGCGGTACGAAGTCGGCTGACCCATTCTCTGGAGGTGCAGCAGACGAGCCGTTTCATCGCCAGAACGGTTTTGAAAAAGTTGCGGGAGCGTGGCGGGTTGGAAGCGTGTGGGCTCGCGGGGCTCGAGCACGCCTTCGTCTCCGTCGCGGAGATGGCTGCCCTGCTGCACGATATCGGCAACCCGCCTTTCGGCCATTTTGCCGAAGAGGCGATCAACACGTGGGTGGCGACCGAAGCGCCCGGGATCGTCGACAGAGTTCTGGGGCCGGCCGAGGAGAGCCGAGCGTTCAGGCAGATGCTGCTCGACGACCTCGCCAGCTTCGACGGCAACGCTCAGGCGATCCGGATGGTCGAGAAGCTGCAGAGGCTCAATCTCTCCTATAGCCAGACGGCTGCCGTGCTCAAATATACGCGGGGCGCATTCGAAGCGAAGCCGCCAAGAAGCGATGAACTCTCCTACCTGAAAAAGAAGCCAGGATTCTACTATGCCGAGAAGGGATTTGTCGAGGAGATGACGAAAGCTCTCTCGATGGCACCTGGCGCCCGTTTTCCCATTACCTACATCATGGAGGCGGCGGACGATATCTCCTACCTGACAGCCGATCTCGAAGATGCCGTGGACAAGGGAATTTTGAGTCTGGACGAGGTCTATCGGCTCATTTTGGAAGAGTCCAGGCGTATGAACGAAATGGTCGGCAGCGACGAGCGGTGGTTCGAAGATGTGGTCGAAAGGCTTTACAAAAAGGCGCAAAAGGACGACAAGCCTTACCGCTTCAACCTCTTTCTGACGCTGATGCGCGCAGAGTTGACGCGCGGACTGGTGGAGCATGTGGCGCAAAACTATCTCGACAACCACCAGGCGGTCTTCGATGGCAGGTTCAACCATGCGTTGCTCGAGCTCGATCCGACTTCGCCTTACGGTATCGCGGTGGATGTGTTGCGAAACATCTCGATTCGCCACATCTATCAACACCGCGAAGTGGAGACGCTGGAGCTTAAGGGGCACGCGATTTTGATGGGATTGCTGAACCTCTACCGGCCGATCCTCGAAATTCCCGCCGAGGCGCTCGAAAAACTCTGCAACGACGAAAAAGTCGATACGCTTCTGGCACAGAAACTCTTCCGGCGTCTGCCCCAAAAGCATATCGTCGCCTATCAAAAGAGTGTCGAGTCGATCGATGCCTCTATGGACGGGAAGTGTCGAAGGATATTGGAGTGGTACTACCGGATGCGCCTGCTGCTCGACTACATCAGCGGGATGACCGACGATTTCGCACTCAAAGAGTTTCAGGAGCTATCGGCCATCTCTCTTTGATACGACATTTCCGGGTGACATATGCATAAGTGGAACGGTTAAAGAAGAAAGTGTAGATGCGAGTGATATAATCGAAAAAAAAACGAGTGGAAGGAAAAATGGATGGATGCACAGCATAAAGAGTTCGAGAAGATGAAGGGTGAGATCGAAACCGAAATCCGGGCGATCTTCAAGGCCAATATGAAGATATTCGACTGGGATATTCCTGAAAACGACGACCGTGAGTCGGCACGGCTCATCATCACGGCGATGGAAGAGGCGATCGACAGGCTGAAAGAGGAAGTCGAAGCCGGTAAGTACGACAACTACTGAGAGAGGTGCTGTATGAAACCGGAACACTGGGAAAAAGGGGTCGAAGCTTTTAAAACGATCCATTTCAAAAAGCATGAAGAGGATTTTCTGGAGCTTGTAGAAAAGGGGCAGAACCCCAAAGCGCTCTTTATCGGATGCAGTGATTCGCGTGTGCTTCCGAATCTCATCACCTCGACGGGGCCGGGCGACCTTTTTGTCGTTCGAAACGTAGGCAACTTCGTGCCGCCCTTCAAGCCCGACAACGACTTCCATTCGACGGCGGCGGGGATAGAGTATGCAGTGAAACATTTGGAAGTGGGGGAGGTCATCGTCTGTGGGCACAGCGATTGCGGAGCGTGCAAGGCGCTTTACGAAGATCACAGCGGCCACGAGGAGGATATGATCCACACGATCAAGTGGCTCGAACTGGGCGAGCCGGCCAAAACGCTGGCGCTCAAGAGCGTTCCGACCGGAGATCGTGCGGAACTTCTGGAGGCGACGGAGAAGTTTTCGGTGATCTTTCAGCTGCAAAATCTTCTGACCTATCCCAATGTCAGAGAAAGAGTGGCCGAAGGGAGACTCTACCTGCATGGATGGTATTACCGTCTCGACAGCGGGGAGGTGGAGTATTACGATCCCGACGACCACACCTTCCGCCCGCTGGTGAAAGGAAGCGGTCAGTGAAGATCGCCATTGTCGGAGCGGGTGGTGTCGGTGGATTTCTGGCGGCGATGCTGGTACGTGCAGGGGAAGAGGTTTTTCTTGTCGCACGCGGAAAACATCTGGCGGCGATCCGCGAAAAGGGGATCTGTGTCGAATTGAACGGCGAGCGGATTTGCAGCAAACCCCGTTCCCTTTCCGACGATCCGGCCGATTTCGCGACGACGATGGATGCCGTGCTCTTCTGTACCAAGGGGTACGACCTCGAAAACGCCGCCGAATCGGTGCGTCCAGTCGTGAATGCGAAGACGCTGCTGGTGCCGCTTGGAAACGGTGTCGGCAATGCCGAAACGTTGAAGCGGCTTTTCCCCGACAATCCGGTCGCCAACGGAGCGATCTACATCGTTTCGCATATCCGATCTCCCGGTGTCGTTGCGGTCAAAGGGAAAGGGGCCTATGTGGTCATCGGAGTCGACGGGAAAATTCCCGAAGCGGTCGAGCGTCTGGGGCGCACATTGAAACGGGCGGGTATCAGGACGAAAGTGAGCGATACCGTGACGACCGATGTCTGGAAAAAGTATCTGCTGATCGCCGCACTGGCGACGCTGACGAGCTGCTACGGCAAACCGATGGGAGCGATCGTCGAGGAGCACCGCGACGAACTCGATGCGATACTGCACGAGATTCTGGCCGTGGGGCGTGCCGAAGGCGCGATACTGGACGAAAGCAACATCGCACGGGTGATCGAACAGGTTGCAAAGGTGCCCTACGATTCGCCCACTTCGATGTGGCTCGACTTCGAAGCGGGCGGAGAGACGGAGCTCGAGCAGCTGAGTGGGTATATCGTGGAAAAAGCCAACGTTCACGGCATCGATGTACCTCTCATGAAAAAGTGCTATGAAGCACTGAAAAAAGAGGGTTCGCCTTCTTCGGTGTGATGGAGGGAGTCGAAATGACTGGAAATATCGTCGTCATCGCCGTCACGCTTCTGATCACGACCCTTCTTTTTTCCAAGCCGGTCGAAAAAAGTGGATGGTGGACGGCCATGGCGATTCCACTCGCTTCGATTATCGGGAGCGGTTTTTTGGTCATCGCGCCGATCCTGCAGATGAGTGTCGGGCGGCTGGCGGTCTTCGCTATGGCATCGCTGGTCCTCGTAGCCTATGCGATCGGTTCCGCCATCCGTTTCAACATCCGCTATGTCGAACCGAAGCTGGCAGCCGGTACGCTTCACGCCGTGGCGTTGACGTTCGAACGTTTTTCGGAGTGGGCGCTCGCATTCGCCTATATCGTGTCGGTCACCTACTACCTCACACTCTTTGGCGACTTTCTCCTTCGCGGTGCTGGCATGGTCGACGAGACGCTCGCCCGCACCGTCACGACAGCCGTCATACTCTTCATCGCCTTCTACGGCCATCACCGGGGTTTCAACTTTCTGGACAAATTCGAAGCGCTGAAACTCGGTATCATCGCCGGTCTGCTGGCGGGGCTCGCCTACGGCAATTATGTCGCATGGGAGGATGGCATCTGGCATCTGCCACCCGGCGGCGACACCCCCGGGCTCCATGAGTTTCGTATGGTGCTGGGAATGCTCATCGTCGTTCAGGGATTCGAAACGTCGCGCTATCTGGGCGAAAAGTTTCCGCCGGAGCTTCGCATTCGCACCATGCGCTACGCCCAGTGGGTTTCGGGCGCTATCTATGTGCTCTATATTGCGCTGATGCTCTACTACTTCAACTACCCCCTCCCTCAGAGCGGCCAAGATACGGCCATCATCAACCTTTCGGTCCAGATCGCGACGATTCTGCCGATTCTGCTCGTCTCACTGGCGCTGATCGCCCAGTTCGATGCGGCAGTGGCGGATGCACAGGGAGGAAGCGGTCTTCTGGAAGAGTTGAGCGAAAAGCGGATCACCCAGGGGGTCGGCTATATGGTCATCGCGGCAGGGGGCCTTCTCATCATCTGGACCTCCAACGTTTTCGAAATCATCACCTATGCATCCCGGGCGTTTGCGCTCTACTATGCGCTTCAGAGTATGGTGGCTGCGATGACGGCGTTCAAACACGACGATATCCCTGGGCGCATGGCGAAATTTTTCGGCTATACGCTTGTCGCGTCGATCGCTCTTTCGGTCGTGATTTTCGGTATCCCCGCGGAAGGATAGCGGATCATCTCTTGGTCATGCGGAAGATGAAAAAGAGCAGCGCGATCAATAGATAGATCATTCCGATATCGATCAGCGTCTTTGGATTTTCATGGTAGAGGTGGTAGAGCATGAGCCCGATCGTTCCGCTCATCAGGAGAATGGATGCGGTGACGATGAAGATGTTGGAGCCCGTTTTTCGCCGAAGTATGAAGTTTGCCACGCCGACAGCCAGCGAGACGAGCAAGAAGGTGATGCTGGAAAAGGCGACGATACTTTCGAGTTCTCCGAAAAGTACGAAGAGTGCGGCGAGGATGAACATCAGAAGCAGCGCGTAGTAGGGGATCATCTTGTGGTTTCTTCGTGCAAGGATCGATGGAAAAATGCCGTCGTGGGCGATGTCGGCGAGCATCCGGCTCGCACCGAAAAGTGTGCCGTTGATCGCACTGCCGGTGGCCAGGAGCGCGGCGATGGATGCGAGAACGAATCCCCACTCCCCGAAGATCGGCTTGAGCGCTTCGGCGATCGCGTACTCTTTGGAGGCCTGAATCTCTTCATGTGTCAGAACGCCCATGACGGAGATGGCCAGCGTGATGTAGATGAGCGTGACGATGAGAATCGAAAGGTAGATCGACAGCGGTGTGTTGCGTTCGGGATCCTCGGTCTCGACGACGGTGTTGGTGATTAGTTGGAACCCTTCGAACGCGACGAAAACGAGTGCACCGCTGAGCAGGATAGAGGAGAACCCTTTGTCGAAAAGGGGCCTGAAATGGGCGGGTTCGATATAGAAGAGCCCGACGATGCCGAGGGTCATCATAATCGCCACCTTGAAAAAGACGATGACATCTTCGCTTTCGCCCGTTTCGCGGACTCCCTGCAGATTGATGAAAAGAAAGATCGATAGGATGAGAAACGCCAGAAGTATCCGGATGGGAACGTTGTCGGCATATCCCAACATCGCGGAGCCGTAGGCGCCGAATGTGTAGGCGTAAAGCGCCAATGTCCCGATGTAACCGATGATGACGCTCCATCCGACGAAGGCCGCGATCATCGGTTTGTTCGCGAAGGCGTGCCGAAGGTAGGTGTAACTGGCGCCATCCTGCCGATAGGTGACGGCCAGCCTGGCATAGTTGTAGCCTGCGAACATCGCGATGATACCGCCCATCACGAAGACGAAAACGGTGGCGTGTCCGGCGATGGCGTTGGCGAGCCCCATGACCGAAAAGATTCCGCCGCCGATCATACTTCCGATACCGATGGCGATGAGCTCCTTGAGGCCGAGTTTGTCATGCATCTTCGTACTCCGCTTCTTTCAGCCGCCCCATCGCCTCTTCGAGTATCGGACGCGGGCATCCGATATTGAGGCGCATGAAGCCGCTGCCGCCGCTTCCGAAACTGAGACCTGTGTTGAGGCCCAGTTTCGCCTTTTCGACAAAAAATTTCTCGAGTCTCTCGTCATCCATCCCCAACGCTTGGCAATCGAGCCACATCAAGTAGGTCGCTTCGGGTGAGATGGGCCGAATGGCGGGCATTTCACGTGCCAAAAAGCCGGTGACGAAGTCGATGTTGCCCTGAAGGTAGGCCAGCAGCGCTTCGAGCCACGTTTCACCCCCTTCATACGCTGCCATCAGCGCTTCGACGCCAAAGAGGTTTCCCATGGTCAGGTCGTAACGGCGCAGTTCGGTTTCGAAACGGCGTCGGAGCGAGTCGTTCGAGATGATCGCGTAGGCGGTGTTCAGCCCTGCAATGTTGAAGGTTTTGGAGGGGGCGTTCAGTGTAATCGTGATGTCGGCGACTTCAGGCGAAAGAGAAGCGGTGGGAATGTGGCGGTTTCCTGCGTAGACGATATCGGCATGGATCTCGTCGCTTACGATGAGGCACTTCTCTTCGAGACAGATGTGTACCATCGTTTCGAGCTCTTCGTGGCGCCAGACGCGGCCTACCGGATTGTGGGGCGAGCAGAGGATGAAGAGTTTCGCCTCTTTCGCCTTTTTTCTGAAGTCGTCGAAATCGATTTCGTAGCGGCCGTTTTCGAAGCGGAGCCGGTTTTCGAGCGAACGTCTGCCGTGGTTTTTCGCCAGACGGAAAAAGGGGTGGTAGACGGGCGGCTGAATCAAAATGGCGTCGTCCGGTTCGGTGAGGGCTGTGACGAGAAAGTCGAGGGCGGGCACGACACCGGGTATCGGGATGATCGTCTCCCGTTGGATCTTCCAGCCATGCCGCTGCCGCATCCAGCGCACGATCGCTTCGAAAAAGCGATCGGGGTAGACCGTGTACCCGTAAATCGGATGTCCTGCACGCCGCTGGAGTGCCTGCACGACACATTCCGGCGAAGGGAGGTCCATGTCGGCGACCCAGAGCGGGAGGAGGTCGTCGGTGCCGAACTTCGCTTCGCGTTCGTCGTATTTGACGCTGTAGGTGCCTGCACGGTCGATGATACGGTCGAAGTTCACTGCTTCTCCCAGATACTCATCTGCGCCACCGAGTGCTGGAACTTTCGGGCTGTTTCCCGGATGACGAATTCGACGTCGCGCGTCTCGACGAGGCGGAAAGCGGGTTCGAGGTGCGCCTCGAGCCCCTCGAGTGTCGTGACCGGTTCGCCGTCTCTCTTGAAGCCCCCGAGCCATTTGGCTTTCGGGGTGTATGCCTCGAGCCAGGTGTAGGGGGAGGTGAGCACCAGGATGCCGCCGCCGTTGATGCGTTCCGTGATGTCGCGCAGAAACTTTGCCGGGTCGTAGAGGCGGTCGATGAGGTTGCCGGCGAAGACGAGGTCGTAGCCGGTGAAGATGGGCTTGAGGTTGCACGCGTCCGCTTGCCAGAAATCGACGCGATCGGCAACGTTCGCCAAACGTTCCGGCAGCACCGCTTCCATATACTCGACCAGCTCCCCTTCGGTCGGTATCTGATAGCGGATGCGTCCCGCGTTTCGCATTTTTTCGGCCATGCCGATGAAACGGGCGGAGAAGTCGAGCCCCGTTACCTTTTCGAAAGCGGTTGCCAGTTCGAAAGTGCTGCGTCCGATCGCGCAGCCGATGTCCAGTGCCCGTTTGCGCGGCTTGCCTACACTCGTTTCGATACAGATTTTCGCGCAGGTTTCGGGATAGTTGGAAATGCCGAAATATTCGCGGCCCCAGCCGAACTCGCAGTATTGGCTCACCTGCGTATCGGACTCGTAGGATGCCGATCCGACACGCTCTTGGTAGTCGCTCTCGACGTAACGGAACCCCGCATGTTGGTAGAAGTGGCGGCGGAAAGCGTAGCGGGCGCTTTTCAGTGTTTCGTTGCCGGTACTGACGAACGAACCTCCTTTGATGAGGTTGTGGCGAGTGTCGAAAGTCGGTGTCGTGAAGTCGTCGTAGACCGGATGCACTTCGAAACCCTCGAAGGGGTAGATGGGGGTTTCGGTCCACTGCCAGACGTTTCCGACGGCATCGAAGAAGTCGCCATGACGAAACTCCGTGACGGGGCAGGCGGAGGCGTAGTGCTCGAGGTTGATGTTGGCGGGCGCTTTTTCGCCCCATTCAGGTACGTCGGGTACATTGCATCGCGCATAGAGGCGATACCATTCGTCTTCGGTCGGCAGGCGCAGCTTTTTGCCCCTCTTTTCGCCGAGCCAGTTGCAAAACGCTTTCGCTTCATGGTAGTTGACGTCGACGGGCCAATCCATCGGCATCTCGATGATTTCGGCAAGCGCACGGTAGCGGTAGCCCTTTTCGGCAGGAATCCAGAAGAGGGGGTGTTTCGCCTTTTTGAAGTTGCGCCATGCCAGCCCCTCCTCTTCCCACCATTCGTCGTTTTCGTAGCCGCCCGCTTCGACGAACGGCATGTATTCGGCGTTGGTAACGAGATATTTGGAGGCTTTGAAGTCGGGGATATCGGCTTCGTGGTGGCCGTATTCGTTGTCCCATCCGTAGAAGTCGTCGTTTTTCGCTTTGCCGATGACCACCTTTTTGCCGGGAACGGGGAGCAGCGTGTTGTCAGGTGCGTCGCCGCTTATCCTGCAGCGGGGCCAATCGGAACGTGGCTGCACCAGTGAGATGTCGGTCTGACGGATCAAGACCGACGAGGTTTCAATGTGAATGCGCTCGTGCTCGATCCCCATTAGAATGACCCACCACGGCGATTCCCATGTGATCGGCAACTCGAGGGGCAGACTCGAGATGAGACGGTCGACGAGTTCTCGGACTTTGTCGCGGTAGGCGCGCGTCGCGTCGACGCTCGGCCAGTCGTAGTGCGCCTCGTTCAGATCGTCCCAGCTCATTTCGTCGACGCCGACGGCGAAGACCGACTCCAGTTTCGGGTCGATCCGTTCGTCGATCATCTTCGCCAAAAGCAGTTTGTTGACGAAAAAGACGGCGGTGTGGCCGAAGTAGAAGATGTGCGGGTGGCGAAGCGGTTCGGGCCGATGATAGAAAACATCGTCGTTTCTGAGCAGAGTGAAAAGCGATTCGAACGTATCGAACGCCGCATGGAAATAACGGCGTATCTCTTCCCGTTTCGTTTCGGGGTCGTTTCCGTAGAGTGAAGGCGGTCGCATAGTCGGAATCATAGAACGCTCTCTCCCGTTTTTTGCCTATTTTAACCAAACAGGATAAAATCACGGCTAAAAAGGCCTGACTTGGAAGAGATTCTCAACAATTTGACGACCTATGGATATATCATCCTCTTTTTCTACTCACTGGGGGGCGGATTTTTCGCACTCGCTGCGGCCGGGGTGCTTGCATCGATGGGCAAGATCGATCTCGCCACGAGCATCGCCGTCGCGTTTATCGGCAACTTCATCGGCGACCAGGCGCTGCTGCTCTTTACGCGGGCGAACAGACACCAGATGCTGGAGTATTTGAAAAAACACCGAAGAAAACTCGCCTATTCGCATCTTTTGATGAAAAAATACGGCACATGGGTCATCTTTTTGCAGAAGTACATCTATGGCGTCAAAACACTTGTGCCTATCGCTATCGGGTTGACACGGTACGATGCGGTGAAATTCGGGATACTCAACTTTTTGGCGGCGGCGGTCTGGGCCGTGACAATCGGTTCGGTTTCGTACCTTGGAGGGAAAACGGTTCTTTCGATGCTGGATAGGGCGAAGGAGAATCCATGGGTGCTGCCGTTGATCGGCGGAGCGATTATCGTTTCCATAGCTTTTCTGATCACAAGAGCGGTTCGCAAATGAACGAGAGGAGAATGCGTTAACTTTTTCCGGAGCGATGCCGATTTCTGATGAAATGAAATGGGGATGAAAATGTTCAAAAATCTTAAAATCGGCCAGAAGATCCATATACCGTTGATTCTTTCGATACTCGTCGCGACCGGGATCATCGTGGTCAACTCCTATCACTCCATCCAGAATATACGAAAAGATGTCTTGGCGAAAGAGAAGAGAGCGCTTTCGACCTATTTTATGCAAAAATACGAAGCGAAGAAGCAGGTGGGCCTGACCAACGCCATCAATCTTGCCAACAACCTCTACGTCATCGAAGCACTGAAAGAGAACAACAGAACTCTCGCTATCACAGGGTTGTCGAAGATCGATGACGAATTCAAGAAATACACCGATTTCAAAAATATCAAGATCCATGTCCATACCGCCGACCTACACTCGTTCCTCAGGCTTTGGAAACCGGAAAAGTATGGGGACGACCTGAGCGGTTTCAGGAAAACCATCGTATCGGTCAAAGAGAACGAGGTACCTCTCGTAGCCATCGAAGTCGGACGAGCGGGCTTGGTGCTGAGGGGTGTGGCACCGGTGATCGAAGCGCATCGATATCTTGGAAGCGTGGAGTTTATCCAGGGGCTCAACTCTATTTCGAAAACCGCGAAAAAAGATGGCATCGACATCGTAACGGTCATGGACAAGCGCTTTTCCGACATCGCGACGTTTTTGAAGACCCGGGAAACCTTGATGGGAAGGTACGCGGTCGTGACGAAAAAGGATGCGTTCGACGGGAAGTTCGTTGCCGATCTGGCGGGTTTGAAAAAACTCGAGCCCGTTTTCAAAAGCCCGAACTACTTCGTTGTCTCTTTGCCGATCAAAGATTTCAGTGGCGAAGAGGTAGGCTATGCGCTGGTTGGAAAGCCGCTCGAAGAGATCGAAAGTGTCATCGAACATACCTCCAATGCCTTGATCGTTCAGCTCGTCATCATGCTGCTCGTCGATTTCGTCATGCTTGCCATCTTGATCGTGGTCATCTCCAAGACGGTAGTGAAGCCGATCGGAGAGTTGAATCGACGAATAGGGGATCTTGCACATGGCGAAGGTGACCTGACGCGGCGCATCGATGTGCGGACGAACGACGAAATCGGCGAAATGGCCCGATCCATCAACGCTTTTATCGAAAAAGTGCAGAAGATCATCCACTCCATGAAACTATCCATGGAGCGGGCGGTCCAGGTGACGGAGACGATCGAAGCCGGCTCCGACGAAATTATGAGAACCGTCGAAGCGCAGAATCGTCTGGTGCACGAAACGAAAGTATTGGCGGACGGGATCAAAAACGATCTTCGAGTCGCGGGTGCATCGGTCGCCGAAACTTCCAAAGATGTGGAACAAACCTATAGGACACTCGATCACATGCAAAAGACGCTGAGGCAGATGGCGTCGAAAATCGTCGAGGATGCGGGTGGTGCGAAAGAAGTTGCGCAGAACGTGACCTCTTTGGCGGACCAGACCAATCAGATCAAGGATGTCATCGCCATCATCAAGGAGATTGCGGACCAGACCAACCTGTTGGCGCTCAATGCCGCTATCGAAGCGGCACGGGCCGGTGAACATGGGCGCGGATTCGCCGTCGTCGCCGATGAGGTACGTAAACTCGCGGAGCGTACACAGAAGTCGTTGACGGAGATCGACGCTGCGGTTTCCGTCATCGTCCAAGGTGTCAGCCAGGCGAGAGACGAGATCGATTCGATGGCCCAGAATGCGGAGCTGGTGACCGAAACGACGGAGAAGGTCGTTCAGGAGACCGATAGGACGATGGCGTGGATCGAAGAGACGATCGATCTTTCGCAAAAGGCGGAGAAGGAGACCCGCCAGATCGATCACGATCTGAGCGATCTTGTAGAGAAAAACGAAGGATTGAGCCAGGAAGCGAAAACCACGGAAGAGTTGGCGTGCAAACTCGAAGCGATATCGAAAGAGTTACAGGAAGTGACCGAATCGCTCAAAAACGAGATGGACAAGTTCAAGGTGTAGTGTGGAAGATGGAAGATGGAAGATGGAAGATGGAAGATGGAAGATGGAAGATGGAAGATGGAAGATGGAAGATGGAAGATGGAAGATGGAAGATGGAAGATGGAAGATGGAAGATTACGTTAAAAACGGTTTGCATCAAAATTTCCGCTTACCTTTCCACTCCTCACTCCTCACTTCCCGCTCCTCACCCCCTCGGTTCGAATTTCAGACAGACCGAATTGATGCAGTAGCGCAGTCCCGTCGGGGGCGGGCCGTCGGGAAACACGTGGCCAAGGTGGGCGTCACATCGGGCACAGGTCACTTCCGTGCGTAACATCCCGTAGCTTCTGTCTTCTTGTTCTTCAACGGTATCGGGTGTGATCGGACGTGTAAAACTGGGCCATCCGCTTCCCGAATCGTATTTGTCTTTGGAGTCGAAAAGAGGAGCGTCGCAGCAGACACAGTGGTAGACTCCGTCACCTTTGTGGTTGTAGTATTCCCCTGTAAATGCCGGTTCCGTCCCTTTTAGCCGGCAAACCTCGTATTGAAACGGTGTCAGTTCCGCTTTCCATCTTTCGTCCGATTTCATGATTTTTTCCATGGCGTCCGTTCCTCACTCTGTTTCCGTTATTTTTTCATAAAATCCACAAAAAAAGAAAGTTTTTTCGTAATAGTGCCGTAATTTTTGTTTCATCAAAGAAAGAAAGAGTAAAATTACACTATAAAAACATACCAACATTGGAAAAGGTACTATGACACCTAAGGGACTCGACCAACTGGGACTTGAAAATATCGGTAAGGTTTACTACAACCTTGACTACGATGAAGTTATCCGCCATACACTTGAGCGGAAAGAGGCGAAATTGACAAAAAGCGGGGCGACGACCGTCGATACGGGCATTTTTACCGGTCGAAGCCCGAAGGACAAATATTTCGTCAAGCAGCCGCCGAGTGAAAAATATATCGCCTGGGGCGATATCAACCAACCGATCTCCAAAGAGATCTTCGACGAACTTTTCGAAATCACAAAAAAACAGCTTTCGGGAAAAGATCTTTATATTACCGACGCCTATGTCGGCGCCAGTCCGAGCAGCCGCCGTTCGATCCGTGTAATCAGCGAAATCGCATGGCAGGCTCATTTCGTCAAGAATATGTTCATTCGTCCGAGTGAAGAAGAGTTGGAAAACTTTCTACCGGATTTTACGCTTTACAACGCCTGTCAGGTCACCAACAAAAAATGGAAAGAGCATGGCCTAAACTCCGAAGTCTTCGTCGTTTTCAACATCGAAGAGAATGTCGCGATCATCGGAGGGACATGGTATGGTGGAGAGATTAAAAAGGGTATCTTCACGATGATGAATTACTGGCTGCCTCTGGAAGGCAAGCTTTCGATGCACTGTTCGGCCAATATCGGGAAGGATGACGATGTCGCTCTCTTTTTCGGTCTCAGCGGCACGGGAAAAACGACACTTTCGACCGATCCGAACCGACGCCTGATCGGCGACGATGAGCATGGCTGGGACGAAAACGGCGTCTTCAACTTCGAAGGGGGTTGCTATGCCAAAGTGATCAATCTCGACGCCGAGAGTGAACCGGAGATTTACGGTGCCATCAGAAAAGGGGCGCTGCTCGAAAACGTGGTCGTAGACGAAGAGGGCAATGTGGATTATACCGATGGGAGCAAAACGGAAAATACCCGTGTCAGCTATCCGATCGAGCATATCGAGAACCATGAATGCACTTTGATGGGCGGCCATCCGAAAAACATCATCTTTCTCTCCGCCGACGCGTTCGGTGTCTTGCCTCCGGTCAGCAAGCTGACCAAAGAGCAGGCGATGTACTACTTCCTCAGCGGCTACACCGCCAAAGTGGCCGGTACCGAGCGCGGCATCACCGAGCCGGTCGCGACTTTCAGCGCCTGTTTCGGAGAAGCGTTCCTGCCGCTGCATCCAACCGTTTATGCAAAATTGCTGGGTGAAAAGATCGATGAACACGGCGTCAATGTCTATCTCGTCAATACGGGCTGGACAGGCGGACCGTACGGAATAGGGCACCGTATGAGCATCAAAGATACACGCGGATGTATCAACGCGATTCTCAGCGGGGCGATCAATGCGAGTGAATTCGAAACGCTTCCGATTTTCAACCTTCAGATTCCCAAGACGCTCGAAGGTGTCAATACGCAGGTACTCAACCCTATCAATACATGGGAAGACAAAGAGGCCTATATGGATAGCCTTAAAAAACTGGCATCGATGTTTCAGAACAATTTCCATCGCTACGACGACGCCAGCAGCGAGTTCAACTTTTCCGCTGCAGGTCCACAGCTTTAATCTCCGCTTTCCGCCTCTTTCGAGGCGGAAGTTCCTCTGTTAAATTTAAATAATTCATGAATTCCAGCAAGAGTGTTTTGATTACCGGTTGTTCGAGCGGTATCGGCCATCACTGTGCCCATGCGCTTCTTGGTGCCGGCTATCGTGTGATTGCGGCTGCCAGAAAAGAGAAGGATGTCGAGCGTTTGAAAGAAGAGGGTTTCGAAGCGTTGCAGCTCGACCTTGACCGATCGGATTCGATCGATCGTGCCGTAGAGCGTTTACACGCTTTGACGGACGGAAAACTCTATGCGGTTTTCAACAACGCAGCATACGGCCAGCCCGGCGCGGTGGAAGATCTCAGCCGGGAGGTACTGCGCAGACAATTCGAGACAAACCTCTTCGGGACACATGAATTGACGGTCAAACTGCTCCCGATGATGATAAAAGCGAAAGAGGGACGAATCGTTCAAAACTCTTCCGTTCTGGGATTTGCGGCGATGCGTTACCGAGGAGCCTATAACGCCAGCAAATTCGCACTCGAAGGGCTCAGCGATACACTGAGGCTCGAGCTCGAGGGGACGGGTGTGCATGTGAGTATCATAGAGCCCGGACCGATTCGAAGCCGCTTCAGAGCCAATGCGTTGAAAAAATTTCTTGAAAACATCGACATAGAAGAGAGCCGGTTGTCGAACCTGTATGAAAAGAAGCTGAAACAGTTGCGAAGCAGTGAAGATGCGCCGTTTACGCTTGGCCCGGAAGCTGTTGCCCAGGCATTGCTGCATGCGCTTGAAAGCCCGTCACCCAAAAGAAGATACCGGGTAACTTTTCCCACCCACCTTTTTTACTGGCTGAAAAAAATCCTACCCGATTCGATGATGGATTGGATGTTGCGTAAGGTGGAGTGAGGCTTAATACCAGAGCCCCAGCTCTTCGAGCACCGCTTTGATATCGAAGTTGAAAAAGAGCATTTTGTTTTCGTGCTCTTCATAAAGAAGTACGTAGATTTTTCCGGATGTTTCATTGTAATAAGGATCGCTCAGGAAATATTTGTCGCGTTTCGTCGTAATGTATCGGAGGAAAGAGCGGCGGTTCAAACCCTTTTTCTCGTTGTTTATATGGTCTTTGTAGATATTGGGAGATTCTTGAATGCAGTCGTCGTTCACCACGTAGGCGACCATCAGATGAGGTGTCTCCTTGACCACTTTTTTGAGGCCTTCGAGCGAATAGTCGTCTTTTTCATGCTCTTTGAGCAGTTCGATCAAATAGTTTCGTATCTTTTCACGCTTTTCGCAATAAATCTCTTCGATCTTTTCAAGTTCTTCGGTCACACACTATCCTTCTTCGATCACTTTTTTTGTATTATACCACTGATTGAACCGTTTTATTCAGCCTTTTTCGCTTCTTTTTGCGACAAGCGCCTATTTGGATGAAAAGTTGGATAAAATTACATTTATGGATAAATTGAGTAAAAAAGAGAAGAGAAAAATCGAGATTATGCTGACCGCGCTCGAGCTTTTCTCCAAAAATGGATTCTACACGACAACGATTCCTGATATCGCAAAAAAGATGGATATGAGTGTAGGAAACCTCTATAACTATTTTTCTTCCAAAGAAGAGCTCGCGCAGGAGATCATTCGGTATGTATCGGCGCTGCTCGGTGAAAAAATTCATCTCATCAACAATACACAGGTATCGACGAGAGAGAAGATTCTCGAAATCGTGAAGATCTATTTCAACCTCTGTGTCGAACAGCCACAGCTGATCGAGTATTTTCTCCGTGTCTATCTCGCCAATCGCGAAGTCTTCACCGACGGATGCGAAGGGATGATCTGTGTCGCGCCGTTTGTAACCGAGATCATGATCTTTTTCGAAGAGGGTGTTCGCAAAGGGGATTTGAGAAACCAGGATTTCTTCAGCGCTTTCGGACTTTTTATGGGCTATCTCGGTGGTATGGCGTTTCTAAATGGAGAGAAGATGCTTCCACGGGCTATCGAGAGCTATGTGGAAGAGATCGCCGAGAATATCTACCGTGCCCTCAAGAGCGATGCGGCCTAAAGTTCTGTGGCTTCAGGGAATTACCTGCAACGGCAACAGCCACTCGTTTCTCAACGCAACCGATTTCGGATTGCTGTGCGAACAGTTCGACTTCGTGCATCATCCACTTTTTCCGACGAGCGTCTCCTTGGAAGATGTCGCTTCGAAACGTCTCGATGTCGATATTCTCATCGTCGAGGGTGCTGTTCGCCGAACCGGCTTCAAACGCGCAGGCGTCGAAGTTTTCGAGTTGATCGAACATTATGGCGCAAAAGCGGAGCATATCGTATGTGCCGGTAACTGCGCGGCGTTTGGCGGTATCTTCAGGCAGTACGATCCCGAGGCAATTGGGGGGATGGTGTTTCGAGGTGACAAGGAAGAAGGGGTATTCGAAAAGTTCGCCCATAAAACCGTCAATCTGCCCGGATGCCCGCTCCATCCGCAGTGGCTGGCCTATACGCTTCGGATGTTTCGAAGCGGACGTGAAATCCGGCGGGACAAACTTCTTCGCCCGCTCGAACTTTACGCCTATACCGTCCACGAAGGGTGTCTGCGAAACGAGTATTTCGAATGGAAGATCGATGCCGAGTCGTTTGGCCGAAAAGAGGGGTGCCTCTTTTACGAACAGGGGTGCCAGGGGCCCTTCACACACGGAAGCTGCAACAAGATCCTCTGGAATGAAGTGAGCTCCAAAACACGTGCCGGCATGCCCTGCATCGGGTGTACGGAACCGGATTTTCCTTCAAGCGGGCTCTTCGAGACCAAAACGCTGATGTCGATTCCGGCCAGGCTGCCGCTGGATGTGCCGAAACGTGCCTATCTGACACTGGCGGGAATGGCGAAAGCCTTCAAGATACCGCGTCTACAGAAGAGGAAACTGGATGAAGATTGAGAGGCTGATCGAGAGGATCGAGGGGGAGGCGACACTGTTGTTCGAACGTGAGGGTGACGGCTCCATACGGTTTGCCGAGATCGTATTTCCCCACTTTCGCGGTATGGAGAAGATTCTGGAGCGCAAAGAGGCGCTCGATGCCCTGGCGATCACGCCACGGGTCTGCGGCATCTGCGGCCATGCCCATCTGATGGCGACAGTCCGAGCACTCGAGTCGTGTTACGACAACGCCGGATATAGAGTGCAGATTTCGTCCAAAGCGGAGACGATCCGGGCCTTGACGTTGGCGCTCGAGATGGTGCAGAACCATTTCAAGTGGTTCTATCTCACACTGCTTCCTTCGGTTCCCGGTTTCGAAACGAATCGTGATGCATCTCTTTTGGCGGTTCACCGGGCCGCTTCGCTGTGTGCCAAGGCGATCGCCCATTTTGCGGGGCAGTGGCCGCATACATCCTATGCCCTGCCGGGTGGGGTGATGTGTGATCCGACACATTTGGAACTGATGCAGGTGGAGTCGCTGATTTCGCGTCTTTGTGAAATTTTCGAATCGACACTTCTTCATGCACCGCTCGAAACCGTTACGCAGATGTCTCAGGTTGGCGAACTTTTCGAGTGCGAGGGTGACCTGCCCGCGCTTTTGCGCCATTTCCAGAGAGCGGGATGGGAGCGGTTCGGGCAGAGCCACGATCGTTTCATCGTCCTCTCCGAGCATCTGCTTGGGCCTTCCGGCAAGGCGTTGAAGACACGTTTGGCGTCGGTCGACCTCGAAATGGTCGAGGAAGGGCAGCCAACTTCGCCCCAGGGATACACCAACCATGCCAAACCGGTACGTTACAAAAGCGACCTATACGAAGCGGGCCCACTGGCCCGCGCGATGGTGGCGAAGCAGCCGTTGATCCGTCAGATGCACAGAAAGTACAAGGATGCGTCGATGACACGTATCGCCGCCCGCGTCGTTGAAATCGCCGCGTTGCTGCAGCGGTGCAGAGAGTCGATCGGTGTGATCGACCTGAACGAACCCTCCTACATCGAACCTCCCGTCAAACTCTCCGACATCGAAGCGGTGCAGGGGCGTGGCACGGTCGAGGCGGCACGCGGATCGCTGATACACTCGCTCCGCCTTCGGCGCGGAAAGATTTTACGCTACTGCATCGTTACGCCGACGCAGTGGAATCTGGCCAACGGAACGCCCGAAGATCCAGGTGTCGCGCAAAAAGCGATGGTCGGCCTGCCCGATGAAACCGCTGCCGAAGTCGTTTTCAGAAGCTTCGACGTCTGCTCCGTCTGTACGACACAGTAGTTAAAAACGATTTTCGGCGCTGAAAACCCTTGACAGCCTTGGATGGCGTCACTATCGTTCCATCTTCCATCTTCCATCTTCCATCTTCCATCTTCCATCTTCCATCTTCCATCTTCGGATTGGTCCCAAAAGTATATAAGACTCAAATTTTTTAATCCGGATTTCATCCTGTTAATATCAATTTAAGTTATTCTTCCTTATCATAGTGAATGATTATTCACTCGGAGGTGATATATGACGGACAAAAGAGAGGCGGTGAAAAAACTCTTTACCGCAAAGAGTTCGCGGGTCGAAACGAACAAAGGTGATGTCTACTATCAAAGACTCTATGCCCAATGCAAAAAACGGATCGAAGCGCTTAAAACGCTCGAACCGTTCGGGAATAAACTGGAACTTCAGGATCTTCTCTCCGAAGAGGGTGTCGACCGCCGTGATTTCATGAAATGGGTGAGTGCCACCACGGCGATGCTGATGTTGCCGAGTTTCTTCGAACCGCTCGTCGCGGAAGCGGCGGAAGTGATGAACCGCGTACCGGTCATCTGGATCGAACTTCAAGATTGTGCCGGCAACTCCGAAGCTTTTATTCGAAGCGACGGGCCGAAAGTGGACGAGATCATTCTCGAGATCATCAGCCTCGAGTTCCAGGAGACATTGATGGCGGCGGCGGGCCATCAGGCCGAGGCGCAGCTGCACGATGCGGTCGAGACTTTCAAAGGCAAATATCTGCTCTTTGTCGAAGGTTCCATTCCCACGGCGATGAACGGTTTTTACGGAACGATCGGGCCGAGTGGCGAGACATTCGAAGAGCATCTCACGCGTCTGTCGAAAGATGCAGCGGCCATCGTGGCCGTCGGCAGTTGTGCCACATTCGGTGGGGTGCCTGCGGCTGCACCCAACCCGACAGGTGCGAAAGGTGTCATGGATATCGTCAAAGGCAAACCGATCATCAACATTCCTGCCTGTCCGGCCAACCCGGCCAACATGGTGGGCGTCATTCTCCACTATGTTCTGACAGGCCAGATTCCGGAGCTCGACTCTTTGTTGCGACCGAAGTTCGCTTTCGGCTACCGTATTCACGACAACTGCGAGCGCCGTGCACACTTCGATGCCGGCGAGTTTGTCGAAGAGTGGGGCGACGAGGGAGCGAAAAACAACTTCTGTCTCTACAAAATGGGATGTAAAGGTCCGATGACGTTCAACAACTGCTCCATCGTACGCTACAACGAAGGAGTCAACTGGCCGATCGGGGTCGGACGCGGATGTATTGGCTGTTCCGAGCCCGACTTTTGGGATAAATATGCCTATGAACGCCCGATGGCCGACGCCAACATCAAAGCGCCCACGGGCGGTGTCGAGAAGACCGTCGACGAGTTTGGTCTGGGCGTCTTGACCGCAACCGCCGTGGGTATCGGTATCCACGCCGCAGCCAGCGCATTGGCAGGAAAGAAATCTGATGAGGGAGAGAAGTGATGAGCAAGCATATCGTAGTTGACCCGATTACCCGAATCGAGGGACACCTCCGAATCGAGGCGGTGATCGACGATAACAATACCATCGTGGATGCCTACAGTTCATCGACGATGTTCCGCGGGATCGAGACGATCCTCAAAGGGCGCGATCCACGCGACTGTGGTCTTTTGGCGATGCGTATCTGCGGTGTCTGTACCGGTACGCACTATCAGCGAAGTATCGAAGCGGTCGAGCATGCATTCGGTGTGACGATTCCAAAAAACGTGCGTTTGGTGCGCAATCTGATCCAAGGGGCGCTTTACCTGCACGACCATGTAGTCCACTTCTACCATCTACATGCACTCGACTGGGTCGATATCACCTCCGCGCTCGAGGCCGATCCGAAGAAGACGGCTGTAGAAGCGCGCAAGTGGGCCAATGTGGCAGGGGAATATCCCTGGACCGATAGTGAAAGTGAATTTGCACAGGTACAGGAGCGTGTGGCAAAGTTTGTCAAGCAGGGACGCCTCGGCATCTTCGGTAACGGTTACTGGGGCAACAAACACTACAAATTGACGCCCGAGCAGAACCTCATCGGTGTCACCCACTACCTGCAGGCACTCGATCTGCAGCGTGATGCGGCGAAGATGATGGCGATCTTTGGCGGAAAGAACCCGCATCCGCAGAGCATCGTTGTCGGTGGTGTGACCTGTGTACAGGATATCCAGAACCCGGCACGTATCGCACTTTTCAAAGATCTGCTGATGAAGTTCAGGAAGTTTATCAAGCAGGCCTATCTTCCGGATGTCTACATGGCTGGTACGATGTATGCGGACGAGGCGCTCGACGGTACTGGAGGCGGATTGAAGAACTATATGGCCTATGGTGGATTCCGACTCGACGACAATCCGATGTACAAGGGTGCGATGCTTTTCCCGAGCGGGATCGTACTGGACGGCGACCTGAGCAAGGTGATCGATTTCGACCCCGAAAAGATTGCCGAAGACGTCACCCATGCATGGTACAAAGGGGACAAACCGCTTCATCCGTTTGACGGTGTGACCGATCCGGAGTATACAGGATTCGGTAAAAAAGAGAACGGTATCGCCTATCTCGATACGAAACATAAATACAGCTGGATCAAATCTCCGATCTACGACGACAACCGTGTCGAAGTAGGACCGTTGGCGCGTATGGTGGTCGGTGTGGCCCGCGGTGACAAGCGTATCGGCGAATATGTTACGCGCTTCCTGAAAAACGGCAACCTGCCGACGAAAGTTCTCTTCTCGACGGTCGGGCGTACGGCGGCGCGCGCGATCGAGACGGAGATGATGGCGGACATCATGGTCGAGTGGACGGATGAGCTGGCGAGAAACGCCGCTGCCGGCGATCTTTCGACCTGGACTGAATTCGACTTCGACAAAGTGAGCGAAAACGCCAAAGGGTACGGCCTCGAGGAAGCACCGCGCGGTGCACTCGGACACTGGGTGCGCATCGAAAATGGCAAAGTGGTCAATTATCAGGCGGTCGTTCCGTCCACATGGAATGCGGCACCGCGTGACTACAAAGAGCGGAAGGGTGCGTACGAAGCGAGCCTCATCGGTATCAAAGTGGCCGATCCAGAGCAGCCGCTCGAGATTCTTCGAACTGTTCACAGTTTCGACCCCTGTATCGCGTGTGCTGTGCATATCGTCGATACCAAAGGCAAAGAGCTTGGCGTCTACAAGGTCGATACAAGCTGCTCTATCTAAGGAGGTCGCATGAAACACTCATCTTATGAGAGTTTCTCTCGCCGAAGGCGTAGCTTGAGTGAGAGGAATTTCTTTGGGGACTTGTTCTCAAAGAAAGGAGATTTAAAATGATGAAATCTGGATATAAAAAAGTCAAAAGGATGACCGTCACGGGGCGGACCATCCACTGGATCAATGCGTTCTCGATTCTGGCGGCGGTCATTACGGGGCTTTACATTGCACACCCTTATTATCAGACCTTTATCGCCGATCCGGCGGTCGACAAATATGTGATGGCGTGGAATCGATGGGTTCACTTCATCTGTGCGATCATTCTGGACGTTACGTCGATCGTCATCGCCTATCTCTACTTTTTCAGCCGGTTCGAAAAGCCGTATAAGAAGTTGATTCCTACAGGGAAAAATATCAAAGAGTTCGTTGAAGTGCTATTGAACCTGTTGACGCTCAATCGCCGAAAAAATTTCGATTCGAGCCACAACGACAGTTTTAATATCGTCTACTTCACAATCATGCACCTGTTGCTGGCCTGGATGCTTTTGACGGGTCTGCAGCTTTATGTACATGGGCTCGAGTCAGGGCTGAGTTCCATCGGTAACTGGTGGCCTGCGATGCTTCACCTCGTGACCGACTGGACGATTCCTGTGACCGGCGGTACACTGATGGATGTGCGTATCTCACACCACTATACGATGTGGTGGATCGTCGCGTGGGTTATGTTCCATATCTACTACCAGGTTTGGCGTACCATCTACTGGCAGGAAGGCGATATGGCGATCGTCTTTGGCGGATCGAAATTTAAAAAAGAGGAGTGAGAATGCAGGAGAATACGACGGTTGTCATTGGTGTTGGAAACATCCTCTTCAAGGATGAAGGGGTCGGCATCTATGCTGCCAAATATCTGGAGGAGAACTATGACTTCTCCCCGGCCGTCGATATTGTCGATGGCGGCACACTGGGGTTCAAACTGATGACCTACTACCAAAGCTATGACAAAGTCGTGATTCTCGACACCGTCTCCATCGAAGATGATGCAGGTTCAGTCTACAACCTGCCTGCCGATGCCCTGATGGGACTCGGTAGTTACCGCCAGACGGCACACGAAGTCGAAGTTGTCGAGATGCTCGAAATCTGCTCGATGCTCGATAAAATGGCAGAAGTGAGTGTCATCGGTATCGTTCCCGAAGATATCGAGAGTGTCGATATCGATATGACACCAACCTTGAAAGAGTCGTTCGACGGTCTCATCCGCGCTACGCTGAAAGAACTTGAAAATTCCGGTATCCGTGCGATTCAAAAAGCGAAGACGAAATCGCTCGATGCGATCGTTCGGGCCTATAACTCTCCAACGATGGCGAGCGTATAGGCTGCAGGCCGAGAGTGCCCGTACCATTACCACTCCTGTTATATAATTACCGGCAAACCTCCTGAAATTCAGGCCTGCAGCCTATACGCTTTTAAAAGGGGTATCCATTGGCATTCATTTTTGAACTCGGATATATCGCTGCGCACCGCTACATTCCACGCTATATCGAAGCGTTGGCGGAGCGAAACGGTCTCGATATCACACTGGTCGAAACGGACGAGAAAATCGCGCTGATCGCGGATGAAAAGGAACCGAAACTTGCCGATTTTCTGAATCAGCTTGGTGATCTGCTGCCGGCATCTTTGTTTATGGGTGCTTCGGAGCACCGTATCGAAGCGATGCCCGTTCCGAAGATTCGCAAATGCGAACGTCCGTCGGTACCACATGCGGTGGCACTTTGCCCGACGTGTATGAAAGAGATTTTCGATCCCTCTTCACGGCGCTACTACTACCCTTTCACCAGCTGCAACTGCTGCGGGGCGCAGTATGGTTTGGCCGAGGGGTATCCGTTTGAGCGAAAAACTACGCAGATGCGTTTTTTCGTACCGTGTGAAGCGTGCGAAGCGGAGATGCGCTCCAACCCGTTCAGAAAAGATTATGCACTCATCAGCTGCCACAACTGCGGCGTTCCTGTAAAGATGACCGATCGCATCAAAGAGCGCTATGCCAACGATTCCGGAAGTTTCAAAACGATGTTCGAAGTGGCGGCAAAGGCGATAAGAGACGGCAAAACGGTCCGCATCAAGACGCTGATGGGCGATCGACTCTTTTTCGATGCAAAAAGCGAAAACGATTTTCATGGCAAACGGCTGATGCTACTCGATGCCGGCCGGATCGAGGAATTTTGTGCCGTCATCAAAGATGAGATTCATGCCCTTTTGTCGATCGAGCGTCCACTGCTTGACGTGACGGTGAGCGACGAGACGCTTTGGTCTTTCTACGGCCGTGTCGCGACGATCAAATATCCCGACGACGGCTTCACGGTTCTGCTGGCGAAAGAGCTGATCGCGTTGGGATTTGGCTGTGTCGGGTATGTCGAGTGCGGCAGCGATGCACCGGCCGATTATGTAATCGATTACGATCTGCAGGTCGATGCACAGCGCGATATGCGCTATTTTATCAACAAAGATTCGAAGTTTATCGTCGAAGGGGAACGCGTTTCGTTTCCGGTATGGTTCGAACGACATACAGCCCGCGTCGCTGTCGCACACGGTCTGGCTGCAGTACCCTTCGAGAAAGGAGTGCTGCTTGAGAGAATGGAGCGGATCGAGAGTGCGGAAGCTGCGGAACTTTTCGTTCTCGAGAATGAGCCCTTCGCATCCGAACACTCGCGTACGGTACGGTTCGATCAGGCTTCCGCCTCGGTGATCTCCGTTCTGCTGGAACACCGAAAAACCGACAAAAAAGCGGTTGGTGTCTATTTTGAAGATCTGCTGCTCTTTTTGTATCATAATGGCAAGAAGCCGATCATCGCGGTTCCTTCACTCGAGTTCCGCCCCGAAGAGCTTCGAGAGAAGATCGTGACGCTTCGGGAAGGCTCCGACAGGCTTGTCGTAAACTTCGAGACGAAATACCCCGATCGGGCGGAACGTCTCTTTTCAAGAGAAGGGCCTGGGCTTCTTTTTGAAGCGGCGGCAGTCATTATGGGATTTGAAGATCCAGGATTCGATGCTGTAGGAAAGGCTGCGCTCACCTTTGTCGGAAAAGGAGGTCTCCAGATCGATACGAGAGTCTCCGACAACCGCTTCGATCCTTTCGCCTTTCTTGCGAGCATCATGAGTTACACGATGGCGGAAGTCCCGACGGCTCTTCTGGCCTATTCGATCTTCGAATCGTTCGGTGATTATGTTACCGAAGTGGCGATGGAGCTGAAACGGCGAGCCAAGGCGGAGCATATCGTGCTGTGCGGCAGGACATTTGGCCATCAATCACTGTTTAGCCGTATTCAAAGAAACTTCGCAAATGAAGAGGTTCTGATGAACCGCCTCTTTCCTGTCGGAAAGGAGAATGCCGTCTTTGGCGCGCTCGGACTCTAAGCAACATCTGCTACTGAAGATAGGGGGCATCGTGCAGGGTGTCGGCTTCAGGCCGTTTGTCCACAAACTCGCCACCGAATTGGACCTGTGCGGTGACATTCGAAACGAAAGCGATGGCGTCACCATCCATATTGAAGGCAAAAAAGAGACGATCGAGCTTTTTTGCCGCCGGCTAAAGTCCGAAACACCGCCGCTTGCCCGTATTGACACTATCGAAAGCAGATGGTGCGATGTCGAGGGGATTGAGGGGTTTTCGATTGTGGAATCGGATGCAGCCGCTTTCAAAACCGCTGCCGTAAGCCCCGATATCTCCGTCTGTGAAAACTGCGTATCGGAAATGCGCGATCCCGGAAACCGGCGCTATCGTTACCCTTTCATCAACTGCACCGATTGTGGCCCCCGCTATACGATCACAAAAACCATCCCCTACGACCGTCCCAATACCTCGATGGCGAAGTTCGTGATGTGTCCGACATGCAAAAAAGAGTATGAAAATCCACTCGATCGACGTTATCACGCCCAACCGATCAGCTGTTTTGAGTGCGGACCGAGCCTGCGCCTCTTGCACAGGAGAGAGAAGTGGGAAGCTGGAAGTGAAGAGTCGATTGGGGCGGTTGCACAGCTTCTCAAAGAGGGGAAGACCGTCGCAGTCAAAGGGTTGGGCGGGTTTCACCTGATATGCGATGCGACGAATGACGAAGCGGTGCAAAGGCTGCGGGAGCGGAAACGGCGCCCGAGTAAACCTTTCGCCATAATGGTCAAAGACGTGGAAACGGCCAAAAAACTGGCCCGAGTGGATGAAATGGAAGAGCGGCTTTTGACAAGTAAAGAACGCCCCATCGTTCTGATGGAAAAAACTTCCCCCTCCTCACTTCCCACTCCTCACTTGAGCGACGCCGTCGCGCCGGCCATTGACCGCATCGGCATCATGCTGCCGTATACGCCGCTACATCTGCTCCTTTTCGACGATCTCGACATCCCGTTGGTCGCTACCAGCGCCAACCTTGGCGACGAACCGATCATTACAGATGTGCAGGAACTGATCCGAAAACTTGGCCACGTTGTCGACGCGGTTCTCGACCACGACCGTGATATCGTCAACGCCTGCGATGATTCAGTCGTACAGGTTATCGCCGGACGGCCGCAATGGCTGCGTATCGCTCGCGGGGTGGCGCCGATGACCTTGCCGCTTGAAAAACGTACGGGCAAAAAGATTCTTGCCGTCGGTGCCAACCAGAAAAACACGATTGCTCTGGCGTTTGAGGATAAGATAATCCTTTCGCCCCACATTGGTGACTTGAACGGTATCGAGGCTATGGAGTACTTCGAACGCACCGTCGAAACCTTCACAAATTTTTACGGTTTCGTTCCCGATACCATCGTTCATGACAAACATCCCCTCTATTCGACTACGAAGTGGGCAAGCGAGGCAGCAATGAACGATGAACGATTGACGATAGTGGAAGTGCAGCATCATTATGCCCATACCTTGGCCGTGATGGCCGAGCATAGCATCACCGACACGGTGTTGGCTTTCAGTTGGGATGGTACCGGGTACGGCGACGACGGCACGATATGGGGCGGAGAGGTACTCAAAGCGGATGTTCACGGCTTCGAACGCGTAGCTTCGCTTCGTCCATTCAGGCTTCTCGGTGGTGAGAAGGCTGTTCGCGAGCCGCGCAGGGTCGCGCTGTCACTGCTCTTCGAGCTCTTTCCACTCGATGAAGTTCTTGCGTTGAAAAACCCCACTGTCGAATCATTCAAACCCTCTGAAATAAAACTGCTCCACCAGGCTTGGCAAAAGGGTATCAATGCCCCGCTGACCACTTCGGTAGGACGGCTGTTCGATGCAGTTGCAAGTCTTGCCGGCATTTGTCAACACATTAGCTATGAAGGGGAGAGTGGCCTACTACTCGAAGCCAGGGTGTCGGATGTTAAAAAGAACGTTTATGGCCTACCGGTGAAGAATGGTGTGATCGACTTCGCTCCGATGATCGAAGAGTTGGCGTTGGCAAGCACTCCCGATGCACCGGCATACTTTATGAGGGCATTGTGTGATTGCATTGTGCAGATTGCGCGACAGTATGTGTCGTTGCCTTTGATTTTTACAGGCGGTGTATTTCAAAATAGAACCCTTTACAATATGGTTTTAGAAGCTTTCGAAGAGGAAGAAAGGGAGATTTTAATACCCGAAAAAATTCCAGTCAACGATGCTTCGATCGCTTTAGGGCAGGCATGGTATGCATTCCATAGGGAAGAGAAATAGGGGTCGCTCCACGTGAGAACCCAGGACCGCGCTCTTTCGATATATTTCGCTTTCATCTAGTATTATATTTGAAAGTAAAGTTTTTTGAGTATTTCGATCTGCTCGTTTGTACCGTAATTGAATTTGAACTCCGCCTCTTTGAGGTAATAGATGAAATTTTCTCTCCGAACGCCATTGTACTTTTTCATGAATTCGTCGAAATATTCCCAAAATCTGACGATCGTGTTGTCGATGCTTCTTAGTTTGGCGATACGGTGGATTTTCAGAAACTTGGAAAACTCTGTGTAATAGAGTTCGTCGAGCCCGTCGGCGAGAAATCCGTTTTTGTAGCGCTCGAGCGAGGGCATCAGGATATTGTAGACTCTGCCGCCGTAATCGAATGTGAGAAAATTGTGTGCATCGAAAATATATTTTTTATCTTTTCGCTTGGTATGATCGAGATAGAGATATTCGTCGTACTCGACGATCTCTTCACGGTGCCCGGCATACTCCTCTTCCAGAAAAGAGACGAGCCGCTTTCGCAAAGTCTCATAAACCCGCTTGGCCGTGATGTAATTGAGACCTAGTTTATCGGCAGCCTCTTTGGTTGTAAAATCGTCGCGAAACGCTTCGATAAGAGACATATGGCGTGCGAATTTTTTTGGGCTGTATTTTCGTTTGCACACACTGCATTTGACCATACCGTCACCGAGCAGATAGAGTCGGTCGTTACAGTAGATGCAACTTCGTATTTGCATGATCGGTCCTGTTTTTATATAAGGATTTGGACTTTTAAACTTCCTCTCATGATAACACTGTATAATTAAATCTAAACTGAATGACCATTCATTAAGGATTTGCCGTGGAGCTGAGTCTTTCGCTGATTTTCTGGTATGGTATTTTGCACGCCTTCGGACCTGACCATCTGACGGCGATCGCCGACTTTTCGATCGGGAAGGGACGGCGGAAAACACTCTTTATCACATTCGCTTTCGCGATAGGGCACGGTCTTTCGCTTTTCGTATTCGCGAAGCTTTTACAACGTGTCGAGCTTTCTGCGGATATTCTGGCGTATGGCGATATGATCTCTTCGAGCGTGATTTTGGCGATCGGGGCCTATCTTCTTTTTATGGCGGCTACGGATAGCATCAATATCGGAAAACATATACACGAAGGCAAAGAGCATATTCACATCTGGTTTGGCAGGTCCCACGACCACAGAGATGAAGATTTTCAAAAAAGGAGCGTTTCGGCTCTCTCCATCGGTGCTTTGATGGGGATTGGCGGAGTCCGCGGGATGCTGGTGACACTCAGTGCCATCGCCCACAACGAGGTGAATCTCTGGATGGTTTTGAGCTTTACGCTCGGGGTCATGCTCGTTTTTATGGGCTTTGGTTACTTCATCGCCCTTATCAACGACAATCTTCTGACAAGCCGCCGAAATGTGCGTACTGCATTTGCGACGGCCGGGGCCGTTTCACTGCTTGTGGGTTCACAGATACTTTTTTAAAAAAATTATCATATAGGAGAAACTATTATGTGTAAAGATTGCGGCTGTTCCATTACTGACCATGTACATGAACACGAAGACCATCATCACGACCATTCCCATACCCATCAGGCGGCACATGAGACGCTGCATCACAATCCGCAGCTGAACGATAAAAAGACGATCGAAGTGATCAGCAAAATTTTGGACAAGAACGACCACGAAGCGGCGCACAACCGGGCCCACTTCGACAGCCATAACGTACTGGCGATCAATCTGATGAGTTCACCCGGCAGCGGCAAGACGACACTACTGGAACATCTAGCCGACATCGGGCCCTTCAAGTTCGGCGTGATCGAAGGCGATCTTGAGACCAACCGCGACGCCGACCGTATCAAGGCCAAGGGGATCCCGGCCTATCAGATTCAGACCGGAAGCGCGTGCCATTTGGATGCGTTTATGGTGCACAAGGGACTGCACGATATGCCGCTGGAAGCTATCGACGTCTGCTTCATCGAAAATGTTGGCAACCTCGTCTGCCCGGCGAGCTACGATGTTGGGGCGCACCTGAACGTGGTGCTGGTCTCGGTGCCCGAGGGAGAAGACAAGATTGAGAAGTATCCGGTGATGTTCCGCCAGGCCGATCTGGTGCTCATCACAAAAACCGACCTGCTGCCGTATTTCGATTTCAGCGTCGACAATGCCAAAAAAGCGGCGAGAAAGATCAACCCCGGTGTCGATGTGTTAGAGGTCAATACGAAAGACCCTGAGAGCATCAAACGGGTTGCCGACTGGATCAAATTCAAGATGGAGATGCGCTGATGTGTTTGTCGATTCCGAGCAAAGTTGTCGAGGTGAACAAGGATGAAGTGACGGCGATCGTTGATACGATGGGCGTTAAACGAAAAGTCGGCATCGATTTCATCGCCGATGAGGTAGAAGAGGGCGACTATGTGCTTATCCACATCGGGTATGCAATGAATATCATCGACGAAGAGGATGCGCTCGAGAGCATCAAAGTCTACCAAGAGATACTCGAAAAGATGGACGAAGAACAGCGGCAGGAAGTGCAGGAGTCGATGGTGAAAGAGAGTGACAATTGTCCGAACGGTGGTGTCACATGAGTTTGCAGCTAAAAGATCTCTACGACAAATTTCGTGATCCGGCGACAATCAAGGCGTTGGCGAAACTTATCGGTGAAGAGGCGAAGAAACTGGAACGTCCGATCAATGTGATGGAGGTATGCGGTGGCCATACCCATACAATCATGAAGTACGGCCTCAAGCAGCTTTTACCCGAATCCATCGAGTTCATTCACGGCCCCGGCTGCCCGGTCTGCATTATGCCCAAGGAAAGGATCGACCACGCTTACATCCTTGCACAGCAGCCCGACGTCATTCTAGTCACGCTTGGTGATATGATCAAAGTACCCGGCAGCAAAGGAAGCCTACAGGACGCCCGCAGCAAGGGTGCAGATGTGCGCTTCGTCTATTCACCGCTCGATGCGCTGAAAATTGCCGTTGAAAATCCGGACAAAACGGTGATCTTCTTTGCCATTGGTTTCGAGACGACGACGCCGATGACTGCGGCGCTAATGGATCAGGCGATCGAGCGTGGGTTGAAAAATCTTCTCTTTCACATCAATCACGTTACGGTCCCGGAGGTGATGAAAGAGCTCATCGACAGCCGTGATGTGCATGTGGACAGCTACAACAACCGTATTGACGCTTTTATTGGCCCGAGCCATGTCAGCGTGATTGCAGGGGCGAAGATCTACGAGCCTTTCCCACGCGCCTACCATCGTCCCGTAGTTGTGAGTGGCTTCGAGCCGGTCGATGTGATGGAAGGGGTACTGATGCTGGTGAAACAGTTTTCCGAAAAGCGTTGCGAACTGGAGGTTCAGTACAGGCGCAGCGTTACCTACGAGGGCAATCTCAAAGCACAGGCGATGATAAACAAATATTTCGAAAAGCGAGGCCTCTTCAAATGGCGCGGGCTCGGCAACATCCCCGACAGCGCTCTGAAACTGCGTGATGAATATGCCAAGTTCGATGCCGAGAAACGCTATGCCGACATCCTGCCCAAAGAGGAGATCGAAGACCACAAACTCTGCATCTGTGGCGATATTTTGCGCGGTATGGCAAAACCGACCGAGTGTCAGGTTTTCAGTACCGCATGCAAACCGAGCTCGCCGCTTGGCAGCTGCATGGTGAGCAGCGAAGGAGCGTGCGCAGCGTACTACAAATATGGCGGTGTAATGTAATGCACCGCCAAGGAGCATAAAGAGATGAAAACCATTACCTTGGCACAGGGCAACGGGGGCGAAGAGAACCGGCAGCTCATTTCGGAACTCTTTTTCCGGCATTTGAAAAACGACATACTGCAAAAGGCGGAGGATGCGGCGGTGGTGGAGGATGGGACGCTTGCCATGACCACCGACAGCTTTACCGTCAGCCCTATCTTCTTCGCCGGTGGCGATATCGGGAAGCTTTCGGTCTGCGGCACCTGCAACGATCTGGCGATGATGGCGGCGAGGCCCTGTTATCTGACCCTTTCGGTCGTGCTGGAGGAGGGGTTCGAGACCCGAAAACTCGAAAAGATCGTCCGCTCCATCAAAAAGGAGCTGCTCGAAAACGGTGCCAAAGTGGTGGCGGGCGATACGAAGGTGGTGCCCAAAGGATCGGTGGATCAGATCTTCATCACGACGACGGGCCTCGGGGAGGTGACGGTACCAGGAATCAGCGCCTCGAATGTGCAGAAAGGCGACGTTATCGTCGTCAGCCGCGACATCGGTCGGCACGGGGCGGCTATTTTCGCGGCGCGTGAGGGGATCGAGCTCGAAAGTGCCATCACCAGCGACTGCGCATCGCTTTGGCCGATGGTGGAGAAGGTGATAGAAACCGGCGTCGTCCCCCACGCCATGCGGGACGCTACCCGTGGCGGTGTGGCGGCGGTGCTGAACGAGTGGGCCGAGGCGAGCGGCGTCTGCATCGAGGTGGACGAAGGCGAAATCCCCGTAAGCGAAACGGTGGCGGGTATCTGCGAGCTGCTGGGCTTCGAACCCACGGCACTGGCTAACGAAGGGACCTTTTTGCTGGCCGTCAGGCCCGAAGAGGCCGAAAAAGTCGTGGAGATTTTGCGAAGCTTTCCCGGCAACGAAGCGGCGGTACAGATCGGTGAGGTAACCGATAGTTATCTGCAAAAGGTGATTTTGCGCAGTGCATGGGGGACGAAGCGGTTTATGGATCTTCCCACGGGCGAACTGCTGCCGAGAATCTGTTGATCCGATGAAGATACTCCTTCTTTGTACGACTTTCAACTCTTTGACGCAGGCGGTCTATACGTCGCTTCTGGAGCGTGGCGACACAGTGGCCGTCGCCTTCGCGCTCGACGAGGCGCAGATGATAGAAGAGATCGAAGCATTCGGCCCGGATCTCCTGCTCTGCCCCTTTCTCAAGCGCTATCTGCCGCCGGCCATCTATGAACGATACCCGACATTCGTCTTTCACCCCGGGCCGCGGGGTGACCGTGGACCCAATGCGCTGGAGTATGCTTTGCTGCATCACGAAAAGCGGTGGGGAAGTGTCTGGCTGAAAGCGAACGAACACTATGACGGGGGTGACATTTACTCCGAGGCCGAATTTTCCGTTCGGCCGACCTACAAAGCATCGCTCTACCGCCGGGAGGTGGTGCGAAGCGCGGTAGAGATGCTGGAGCCGCTTTTTGAAGCGGTCGAAAAAGAGCGGTGCATACCGCAAATACTCAACCCGCTGCATCGAGCGTTTACACAGGCGGATCGTAAAATCGATTGGAAAAGCGACACGACCGAAAAAATTGTCGAAAAAATCTATCTCAGCGACAGCCATCCCGGGGTATTGGATGAGATTCTGGGGGTACCGTGCTACCTATACGGCGCACACCGTGAGGAGAAACTGCGTGGAGAACCGAAAGCTTTGCTCGCCAAGCGCGATGGGGCGATCTGTCTGGGAACGATCGATGGGGCGGTCTGGGTGAGCCATCTCAAAGAGCCGGGACGTTTCAAACTTCCGGCGACTTATGTGCTCAAGTCGCGCCTAAGGGGGGTCAGAGAGCACCGGCTGCCGCTCATTTTCGACCGCAGCTATGAGACGTTTTACGAAATCGGTGTCGATCGGGACGATCGTGTCGCCTACCTTTATTTCAATTTCCACAACGGTGCGATGAGCAGCGAACAGTGTATCCGCCTGAAATACGCGGTAGAGTACCTGAAAGATACGTGTGACCTGCTTGTGCTGATGGGTGGTGAGGATTTTTTCAGCAACGGTATCCACCTCAATATTCTTGAAGAGAGCCAAAAACAGGGAGAGGATGGTTGGAGCAACATCAATGCGATGAACAACCTGATTCGTTCGATTCTCTTTTGCGATGAGATTCCGACCGTAGCGTCATTTGGCCGAAACGCCGGTGCCGGCGGCGTTTTTCTGGGGCTTGCATGCGACATCGTCGTCGCGCGCGAGGGGGTGGTGTTCAACCCCCACTACAAGACACTCGGCTTAAGCGGGAGCGAATATCACACCTATACCCTGCCGCGTCGTGTGGGGAAGGAGCGAGCGCAATCGCTGCTGGAAGAGGCACTTCCCATCGGCGCCGCGCAAGCCAAAACGATCGGAATGGTCGATGAGCTCTTTCCCGATGCCGGCTACGATGAGAGGCTCCAGCGCTTTTGTAAAGCGTTGATAGAAGAGGAAGATCGCTATTACGACCTACTCGATGCCAAGCGTGACCGTCTGGAGGCAGAGGAGGATGTTATAGACGCCTGCAAGGAGGCAGAGTTGGAGAGAATGTATCCGGAGTTCTGGGAGTCTGACAGCCCCTTTCATATGTTGAGGCGAGAGTTTGTCTACAAGCTCTGTCCGAGGAGAACTCCTGAACGATTAAAGTACCCCAAAAGGATAGCGCATGCATGAGTATTCCATCGTCCAGGCACTGCTGAACCAGTGCGAGGAGCACGCCAAAGCCAACGACGCAAAGAAGATCACCCGCATCGAGGTGAAGATCGGTGTGCTCAGCGGTGTGGAACCGCATCTGCTCGAGACCGCTTTCAATACGTTCAAAGAGAAGACAATCTGCGAAACGGCCGATTTCGTCATGCAAATACAACCCGTCGTGATCTATTGCAGCGAGTGTGAAGAGGAGTTCGTTTTGAGCGAACACGACTATGCCTGCCCTAAGTGTGGCGGTAATTTGGTCAGGATACTCGATGGGGAAGATATGCTGCTGATGCGACTGGAGATGGAGTAGCAAGCGTGAAAGCGATATAATGTTTTGATTAGGAAAATAGGGACAGGCTACTTTTATAGCGACGATTGATTCAAGATTTTGTGAAACTTCGTATGAGTGTATCGATAAGAAAGGGTAAAATTGAAGAATTGCTCCGGATGCTGGATTCCACTCTATACGATATATGCCTACGAAAATGCGAAAACAAGGGATGCACGACGACTCCTTGAGTATTACAAAAACATGAAAAGTCGCTGAAAATGTATCCCTCTGGAATTTTGGGGATAGGTTCGTCATTTTCACTTCTCCGATCTTTCCATAACGACTGTGTAATGGTCCGAAAGCCATTATATAATTACAATTTCTCCAAGCGAAAGAAAAGGAATTTAAAATAATATTTTCATTGCCGGCTGGAAGCACTTGATATGCAATGTGGAGACCGGTAAAGTTCCGATTCTACAGGCGTTTATTTCTGAATGATGCATCCAACTGCTTGTTCATGAGAGTAAAGGATGTAATAGTAGTGTAAAATATAACTTTTAAAACGATGATATTTTAAGAAAGAAAATTTATTGCTTATGAAAAAGTACCAACTCTCCTTTACCGCTGTCGGTTTAATGCCGTATGAAATGCAGATGGTGGCTCAGACTTATCTCGAATGTGGAAAAGATTGGAATGCCGCCGAAAAAGAGATCATCGAAAGAAATATATTGCAAAAAATGACGAAAGCGACGCTTAAAAGGAAATTGCAGGAATTCAAAAAGCGGTGTACGGCATTGAACGATGAAGAGTTGATGCGTTTGGCCGAAAATAAAGAGATCAAAGCTTTTGCATTCTTGAGTGCCATAAAAACTTATGCGTTACTCTATGAATTTTGTATCGAAGTACTGAGAAATAAATATTTGAATTTCGATCCCGTTCTTCTGGAGAGTGACTGGAACAATTTCATAGAGTCCAAAAAAAATATCTCACCCGATCTGGCACAAAAAAGCGAAAGCACGATCCATAAAGCGAAACAGGTGATTTTCAATATGCTAAAAGGCGTTGGACTGATCGAAGGGACAACAAATAGACAGATTGTACGCCCCTATCTTTCGAAAGATTTCGTATCCTGTGTATGCCGGGACAACCCCAAATGGCTTGCCGCTTTTCTCTATTCGGAGAGTGATATAGCCATTATGTGCAAAGAGAGACAATGAGACGTGAAAATATCGTAAAAAAATTCGACAAAATCTATGAAAAGGTCACAACGGAGGCTTTTTTACAGATGAAAGCATTGGGCGGGGAGGTGCCGTTTTTCATCAGCTCTTATCCCATCGAACAGCAAAACGAAGTGTATAGTGAAATCGAAAGGTTGAAGCACCGTCTGTATGAAAAGTCGATAGAAGTCGTCGAAGTCAATCTTTACGATATTGTTATAGAGATCCTGCAGGAACGAAACATTTTAGAAAGACTCCTCGAAAAAGAGAAGAGCCTCGGGCCGGACAAAATGGAGAAAACCCTGCTGGGCGTGTTGGACATTCAAAAAAGCGTCATACCGCATATTCAGCGAAAGGTTGCCGAAAACCCTGACGCGAAGATACTCTTTCTCACAGGTATTGGCGAAGTGTATCCTTACCTACGTTCCCATGTGATTTTGAACAACCTCCAAAACGCCGTCAAACATATCCCGACGCTGATGTTCTACCCCGGCACCTACACGGGACGATCGCTCGAGCTCTTCGGCCGATTCAAGGACGACAACTATTATCGCGCTTTCAGCCTCGATACGACCGAATTTTAAACACCTGATGGTACGCGAATCATGAGCGTAGCCCATGATTCGGCAGGGACTAAAGTCCCCTGCACCCCCCTAAAGCTTCGAAAGCTTTCACTTTCGAGATGAGATGACACAAATTCGACATTTTGTGTCATCTCAGTCAAACACCCGTTGCCTTGAACACGGCATCCACGGGGTCGTTGTAGATGAGCAGCTGAAATTTCGCCATCAGATCGGCGGGTACCTGGGCGATCTGCGCCATATCCGCCGCGGGGATCAATACCCGTTTCGCGCCGGCATCCGACGCCACCTGAAGCGCATCCCCCAGATTGTCCGTACCGATGATCGACCCTCCGATACTCATCGATCCAAGTACCGTCATCTGCGGCAGCAGCGGCCTCTCGATCACGCCGGAGGCGATGGAGAGAAAGATGGCCAGTTCCAGTCCTCGGACATTCTCGATGCCGTTGAGATCGGTTGCCTTGATATGGAAATCGTGCTCTTTGAACTTCGCACCCGCCGAAACCCTGTGCAGATTCGCCTGCGCGTAGTTGATCGCCTCTTTGATCTCGTCCTTGATCGTCTTGCCACTGCCAAATCCCGTATGGGTCACCTTACCGCTTCCCGCCATCTTCTGTAGATCGATGCGAAATAGCCCCTTGTGCCCGCTCACTTCGCTCGAAGCCACGGCATAGAGGGTTCCCGGGGGCAGCTCGCCTTCGGGGATCAGCGCGTTGCCGCCGCTTTCGGGCACGGTGACGAACCTCTCTTCACCGTTTTCGAGGTCGATGTACGAGAAATGCACATCGTAAAACTCCATCCCCCCGATCTTCTTGAGCTGCTCCTTGATGCGCCGCCGCCCGACCATCGCGTACCGAAGCACCGTCTCCACATCCTCTTTCGCAAAACTTCCATCGGGAAAGAGAAGCTTCAGCAGTCCACTGACCGTCTTTTTGACCGCTTTGACATCCCGCTGGTTCAGATCTTTGCCAAAACGAAACCACCGTTCGATGGCGTCGGAGAAATTCTCTTTCTGCAGTTCGCGCATCCACTCGGCCATATAGTCGGTAATGAAACCGTACTCGTTGGTAAAGAACTCGGGCCGCATCTTCGGCACTTCCCAACCCGGAATGTAGTAGTGAAAACGGTCGAAAAAGGCGGTGTCGATCATCTCTTTGGGAAAAGGGCTCAGCAGATGGGAGGTGCGCACGATGTTTTCGATAGAACCGTCGATATTGCCCACGAAAACCATCGACGCTTTCGCCTGGATCTGCTCTTTGCCCCGCGCGAACGATCCGCTCTCCATGTAGTCTTTCATGATCTGGATGCCGTCTTTGTCTTTGAAGCGGATGCCCGCCACTTCATCGAACGCCACCACGTCCCACATACCCACCAGGCCGACCGTCCGGCGTGCCATATTGTAAAAAAGGTTCGCCACGGTCGTCTGGCCGCCAGAGATCAGAATGGAGTTGGGCGAAAGCTCTTTGTAGACATAGCTTTTTCCCGTTCCTCTGGGCCCCAGTTCGCAGACATTGTAGTTGTTCTCTACAAACGGCACCAATCTTTCGACGAGATGCCATTTGACACTTTCATCCAGATTGGTCGGCTCCATCCCCGTACTTCGTATCAGCAGATCCATCCACTCGGAGAGTTCGAACCCCTTTCTCGCCTCTTTGAACGCTTCCATATCCATATTCGGCATCTGGATCGGTTTGAGACTCTCGATGATAAAAGGAGAATCCTTGAGGGCATTTTCGTCGAAATAGTAGTCGATCGTCACGATACACCAGATGCCCCCCGCCAGCAGCTTTTCGAACCGCTTGACATACCCCTCGCCGATGGCGATGCCTTTAAGCCCCAGATTGCTGAATTCCGCTTCGTAACGGTCCAGTTTTTCATTGAGTTTGACGGTCAGTTTGTCGATGACCTTGTAGCGTCCACGCTCTTTGATGCGCGCCTTGATCAGTTCCGCTTCATCGGGCCGCACATAGTTTTTCGACAAAATCTCCTTGACCTTCTGCACCCCTTCGCGTATCTGCTCTTCGTCGTCCGTCGCGCAGTACATACCCAGCAGGTATTCCAGCACATAGACCGGGACGTTGGCCCCCTCTTTGATCATCTTGGTCAAATCTTTGCGAACAACTTTGCCTGGAAAGTATCGGTTCGCCTTCTCGTTCAGCGCCGCCATCAAAACTCCTCGAAATCGTTGGTAAATGATATCAGCATCTCATAGGGCTCCTCTTTGTAGAGCCGCTCCATCGAAGTGCCCTCGACCGCCTCCATCATCCTCAAATAGACCGTTTGGCCATTGTATTCACCCGCTTTCGCGTTGAAATGGAAAGAAAACTTCTGCTCAAGATTGCGCAAATCCTGAGCCTTTTTGTCGAAAATCCCCTTTTGAACGTCGCTCAGCAGCGTTCCGTCTTTGGCGTAAAATGCCATCTTCAGTATTCTGGGCTTGCATTTGGCATCGACACTCTCACGCTGTATCAGAGAGACACCGATCTGGTTGGCGGTGATGCGGCTGAAACTTTTGATGAGATTCACCTCGACGGTCCGCTCGTCATCCTTGCGCCGTTTGCTGCACCGAATCAGCGGCACTACGACCTCCTGTAAGCTCATTCCGCCGTGAACGAAGCGGTTCCCGGCACCCTGCACACGAAACTTGTTGATAGAGCGCGGCAGCGACACCTCCGCCTCGTCGTCGATGCCCAGCTGCTTTGCTCCAAATTTTACGGCGCACCGCACGTTGGGAAGATCTTTGCCGATGATGAAGCGGCGGTTGCTCTTGTACACTTCGCCACCCTTCGGCATTTCGCACTGGTCAGGATCTTCCACGTCGGCCTCGTGGTATAAAAACCCGTGATCGGCGGTGATCAGCACATGCGTACCGTTGAAGTTGAAAACCTGTTTGACGAGCTTTTCGATCTTTAAAAAGGCCATCTCCACGGCATCGAAAACGTTCGATTCGCTGGCCGCTTTGTCGCCTGCTGCATCGATGTCGTTGTGATAGATGTAAAAGACGCGATAGTTCTTCACAAACGCCCGCCCTTCGTCGCGTCCCATCGCCAGAAACTCCTCGGCATTCAGATAGACCGACTTTTCGAAACGGGCTTTGAGAATCCTGTCCCGGTTTTTCGTTCCCGCACTGCTTTGATGATCCACATAGACCGTCGCGTCTTTGGCGTCGAAGCTGAGCGTCTCATGGGGCAAAAGCGATGCGATGCCCAGTTGCGTATAGCTCGGCAACGCGGCGGCCATGGCCGAACTCTCCACCTCCAGGCGGTTGTGTGCCGCCAGCCTCTGGGCCAGCTCCACGCCCGCTTCGTAGCGCAGCGCATCGGAGATGATGACATAGACCTTCTTTTGATCGTCCGAAACGGCCGGCGCGACGAATCTGTCGTAAAACTCGCGCTGCATCGTCACCCCGCCGATCCGCCAGCTCTCCATCGCATCCACGGCACTCTGCCAGGCATCCCCGAGCTCGCGCAGAAAAGTGACATAGCGCCCTTCGACGAAAGGCGAAAGTTTTTTGAGAACCTCCGGATGCTCGGCATGCCGGAAGTGATAGACAAACTTCCGGTAATGAAAATCGATCCGGTACCACTCGCCCGTATAGCTTTCAAACCCGCTCTCAAGCGTTGAGACGGTAGGCTGAAACGCCAGACGAAGCGACATCAGCGATGCCGCATGTTCCATCGCTTCGTAAAGGTTTTTGAAATCTTCGTACCAAAAGAGTGTGCGCCGCAGGCGTACCGTCTCGAGCACCTCCTCGCATGGGCAGGCGTCCTGCATCAGCATCGCTTTGAGCGTCAAAAGGATCCGCCGATCGATCGCTTCGAACGTATCGCTCTCGAGCAGCCGCTGCGCATCGTAGGGTGCCAGCACCCCCTCTACGCCAATCTCGTAAGCCACCTCCCTGGAGAGAGTGACGAAGTGCTCACGATTTCTGCTGCTGTCCATCCATCGGCTCACAAAAAGCGCCGCTTCGCGCCCCAGGGGCCTTTTGTCGGGATCGACTTTCGTAAAGAAGTGGCTTAGAAGCATCTGCACCAGCAGCTCCTTGAGCGTCGGCGACTCGCTTTCGTAGCCGTAATATTGCCCGGCCTGCCGGTAAATCCACTGTGTCAGGCCGTACTTCTGTAGCTGTTCGAGCTTTGCATCCTTCTGCATGGCCATCTGGGCAAAGATCGTTTGCAGCACCGCATCCCAGGCCGCCTCACACCCCAGCACCACGGCACACATGCCCAGCATCAGGCTCTCTTCGTCGCTTCCCTCACTCACAAACCGGCGCAGTTTTTCGACCCGTTTGGCGGCGTTGAAAAAGTCGGCGTGCCGCTCGATGAGCGGTTTGAGAGGCAGTGCAAGCCCCAGCTCCTGCACCAGCAGTGACGCTCTGTCGGCATGAAAGATGTGGTGGGAAAGCTCCAGATCGAGCAGCCAGTTCGCTTCATCGGCCGGCCTGGGCTTTGCACTGTAGACGAGAAACCTGCGTCCCGGATCGACTCTTAAAACCTTGTATTTCAAGCCGAACGGATTGCCGTCGAGCTCGATTTTTTCGACCTCTTCGAGTTCCAGCTCCTCATACCTCTCGCGCATCGAGCCTTCTGCATCATACCAGAAGACGAGCCGATGCTTTTCAAACAGCTTTTCAAGCGATTCTCCGATTTTGTTCATGCTTTACCTTCGTTTCTTCGATCGTCTATGAGAGACCGTTTATCCCTTGTTTCGGTCTTTTTGAAAAGACTCATTTTTGCAGGACAAACGCCACTACTTTTACCACAACCCCTTGATTTCTCTATTTTCATCCAAGTCTGAAAGAGAAATTTTGAAATATACACCAGTTGAATCTTTTGTTGGTTTTGTTTTCTGCCAAATGGTTGCGGATGTTCCAAAGGCTATACCCATTACCATATTGTCTAAATGAGCCATTGTTTTTATTGTGTATTTTTTTAATAATTTGGTCCGCAATTTTTCATAACTACTTAAAAACATCCAACTTTGCATCGTAATTAAAGCTGTATAACCATTTTCTTCCGTAAATTCCAGACACCGCTCGATAAAGGCGGCGAAAAGGTCGGCTTTGGAATCGGGGTAGTGCTTTTTCACGAAATCGCCAAGCTCCTTGTTCATCCCTTTGCTGCCCATATAGGGCGGGTTGGTCACGCAAACATGGTAGCGGGAGGCGAGCATCTCTTTTTGCAGCCTGTACTCGGGGCTGGAAGTGCCGAAGACCCCTTCGTCGAACTCCTCGGCTTCCTTGTCGATGGTCAGCAGGGATCCGACATTCTTGATGTCGGCGAAGAGTTCGCTGCCGAAATCCTGCAGCTCGATGATGTTGGGCCTCACCTTTTTCCGGAAAAAACGGCGGTGGTACTCTCTGGCCTTCATCGTCAACGCGAATGCCGCCAGCGACGCCGCCCGTTTGTCGATATCACAGCCGTAGAGGTTGCGCTCCAAAATGAGCGCCGGGATCTCCGAAGGGCGGTACCCCTCCTCTTCGTAAATGGCCGCGAGCAGGTCGAAGGCGTAGGTAAGCATATGCCCCGACCCGCAGCACGGGTCGATGAGGCGGATCTTTTCGGGAGAGTCGATGCGGATGAAATGTTCGCTCTCCTCCTGCTCGATAAAGTAGCGCATCCTATCTTTGAGCTTCGAGTCTGGCCGGTTGCGCAGCCACAGCCGCCCCAGGGAGTTTTCCACCAGGTATTTGACGATCCAGTGGGGCGTAAAGAGCTGGGTGGCGGCGGGGATATTTTGGGGCGTGACCTTGCGGTTCTTTTTGAGCGCGGCGAAGACTTCGTCTTTTTTTTCGGCGTTGTAAAACTGGTAGATCCACCCGATGATCTCCACATCTTTACAATCCTCTTCCCCCATCGCCTCCACAACTTTGGCCCGCACCGACGCGGATGAGAGCAGGTCGGAGGGCATCAGCAGTTCGGTGTAGTCCTCGGCTTCTTCGAACATGAAGGGCATCAGCTCGTGATAGTGGTGGCAAACAGCCAGAAAAAGCATGGCATACGCTTCGTTCTGCGGATCGTCGGCGGCTATCTTGCCGTCGAGCAGCGCATAGAACTTCTCTCGATCCAACGGTAGGTTTTCATCGATGTTCCCCGCCTTCGCTTCTGCGAAGATTTCGGGCTGGGTCTCTCCCGCTTTGGGCGAGACGGCCATCGGCTGGTTGATACCCGCCGCATCCATGTACCGCAAGGCGATGAGGCGGTTGGCCCAGAGGTACGCCATCTGTTCCACCACCTCCTCTTTGCCCTGCCGCTCTATCGCCTTTTCGAGCGCCGCCAGCTCTTTCGTCTGCCCCCGGTATTTCGCCGGCAACGACGCTTCGTCGAAGCCCATCAGATAGTCGATGCGCCCCAGCACCTCGCCCATCAGCTCCCGGCGCAGCTCCACGGCGAAGCGTTTGAGTGCCGATTTGTTCATTCTTTGTCCTTCATTATTTTTTAACCGATATTACAACGCCATACATTACATTACTCGATACTCATCTCTATGTTTCCGGGTACATCCATTCGGAAACATTCAAGATTCATTAAATTTTCAAAAGAGGGAATTTTGATAATGCGACGATATGTTCTTATATCACCTTTCTGTTTTGCAGGGTAAAGGTGGGGACCTCTGAAAGAGATATTCTGACGAACCAGGCATTTACAAAACTTTTCGAGATATCTGTCCAGTATTCTGACATCGTTGCTTTTGAATTTAATAGTGACGTCCGATGCTTTAGATTTGACCAAATTAAATTTCTTTTTTTTACCATCGTAACCCGCTTTTTTGAGATCTGACTCCAAATTTTTTATCATTCGGTCTTGCTCTTTTTTATGTTTCTCCCAACACGGATGGACCACCCAGGGAGATCCCAACTTTTCAAGCAATACAGCATCCCCATTGCCATTTGTGTGGAAAAAAACTCTTTTCCCGCACCACCAGCAGTCCATCGTACAGGTAAATTTATGCCCCAGTTTCCAAATAGACCAACCGGCATTGTTTGAATTTTGACAAAAATGCGGCCCACCGTTTCCAAATTCATAAGCTTTCCATACGCCAAACATTTCAACCATATTAATGAGCTTGCCGCACTGATTACAAAAAGTCGGAAAGGTTCGATTTGACACTTTAAAGCTTCTCCTTCTCTTTCAAAACAGCGCTATCATTTGCACAGGCTTTTGATGGGCCACAAGATTTCTTTGAAGCGGCAGTAGTTCACCTTGACCCCGTCGTCGAGGTCTATTTCGATGCTTTGGGCGGCGTAGTGCGAGAGGGCATCATTGTCGAACGCCCGCAGCTCTTTGAGCGCTTTTTCGATGCGGGTGATCTCCTTTTGCGCCGCTTTTTTGTCGCGGGCGCTGCTGCTCTCGTCGAGCGCGACACGCCGGGCGTCGGCGAGTTTCGCTTCGAGTTTCGCCATGTACTCGTGCAGGTAGCCCGTCTGGATGCGGGCGAAGATGTCGGGGCGGTAGCGATGCATGTAAAAGAGCGCGTTGAAGGCGTGCTTGGGCGAGCTGACCATCCAGTAGATGGGACGCTTTTTGTAGCGTTTGATGTGATCTTCGTAAAAGTCTTTGACGAAATATCTGCGCAGGCTCTTGCCCAGTGCCTCTTCGACGAAGCGGATGTTCTCTTCCAGGTACTCCTCGCCAAACGCCGCTTTCAAAAAGGCGTGAAAACGCCCCACGATGTCGTCGTCGAAGTAGTCGTCTTCGAGCACAGGGATGATGTTGTCGTCATCCGCTTCGAAGGTGGGATGAGAAATGTCGAACTTCGCATTCGCCTCCTCGAGGCTCACCCCCATATCGGCGATGTGCAGCCCCACATGATCGAGGCTGTAACGGTCAAACATCACCCCCACGGCGTAGCTGACCAGCTGCTTGACGATTTCATCTTTTTGAAAGATCAGCTCGCCGTCGATGATCTTGGCTTCGTTTTTGAGGATAGTGATGTCCTCCAGCGGGACTTCGGGGGTGAGTTCGTCCTGAAGACCGTAAATGTCGATAAAGAGGCGGTTGAGTTCTTCTTCATTGGTATGTAGCTGAAAAAACTTCTCTCTCCAGTACTCGCAGTAGGCGTTGTAGGCATCCTCCAACTTACAACTCTCCGCTTTTAAGACTTCGTTTTTCATTCGTATCAACTCGTTGATACGAAAGTCCCACGAGGTTTCGCGGCTGTCCCACTCTTCTTTGGAGATATCGATATTTTGTTGGGTGAGTTGGTTTATAAATTCCTTCCTATCATTATTTTTTGGAAACATTATAGGAACTTTAGATATTGTTCCTGATTGAAAGTTTATTGTTGGATTCAATATTTTAATAAAATTATCTATAAGCTTTGAATTCATCAATGACAGATAATATCTTATGGCATTTTTACTTGCAAATGCAGTTGGACATCCTGAATTAAAAACATATCCATTTGGGATGTATCTGACAGCAAACTTTCCTGAACTGACTCTTGACCAGTTAAATCCCTCCGTAAAATAAAACTGCCTATTAGGCAGATGGTTTCCAGATTCCAACAGTAACTCATAATTTACTTTATCAAAAGCCAACACACTCTCTAAATTTCCGTACCATCTTCTAAAATCACCACCTTTTGTGTGTCCAACCCATTTTTTATCCTTACTATAAAAATCATCAATCGATACGCTATCAAAAGAAGTTTTATCAAAACACACTTCAAACCAATATCTAACAAAATATTCGTTATCTCCTGTATCAAGACCTACACGAGAATCAACAAAATCAGAAAATGGTTTTGCATTTTCAAAGATACTAATTATATTTTCGCTTAACCAGTAAGCAATAGGACTCCCCGGAATCTTCTCGAAATCCTCCTGCTTCGCTTCATATCGGTTGGCAGGGTCGAAAAAACCCCGCTCTTTCTCTTCGCTACTTTTGTAGTCGGTCAGGCGGATATAGGTTGGCATTTTAGTTTATCCTTATTTTTTATCTACCATAAGCATCAAAAATTTGTTTGCGTATTTAAAATTATTGTTTTGTTCATATAGTTTTGATACATCTTTTTCACCATGAAGTAAGTTGTTGCGAAGTCTAAAAATAATTCTTAATAAAGCCTCTGTTTTTTCTTCATATGACGCATTTTTTCTTTTTTGCAAAGCATAAGTCACAAATTCTTTGTCATCATTTGAATTAAATTTAAAATTTATAAAAATTTCTTTTATATCACCGTTTTCATACGTATATCTTTCGTAAAAATAGTTCCATATAAGACTTATTTTTCTTTTAACGGACAGAGTGATATTTTCCATTAGCTTTAATGCCAAAATACGGCTATCAGATATTTTTGCATTGTTTCTACACACTTCATCTTCAAAAATACTCCATATCAATCCAAAATATAAAATACTTTGTATTTTTGTACTTTTCAATTCTTGATAGGAATATTTATTCATTATCCATTTTGCTTCATTCATTTATCGACCTAATGTTTTTCATTTCTGCATATTTTCCCAAGCTGGAGCTCTGGAACGAGAGAATAAAAATCTCACATCTGTTTTTCGGACCAAAAAACCTCACTCTTTTTCCTCGCTATTTTTTATAGTCAGGCAGATGTAGGTGGACATGTTAATTTTCCTTATAATTAAACAATAGTGCTTTTTCTGAACCAAATTCAACAATCACTTTAGGATGCAGTACTTTTTTAGATTCTTTTGACTTTACAGTTACTTCAAATTTTATTTCACCCTCTTTTAACAATATAAGATTTTTATCAAAAATATCTGCTTCATCACCCACATGTAAGTTTCTTAAAGCAGCAAAACAATACTTTTCTGTGATTTCCAATCCTTTTCTAAATGCGTTTGGAACTGTAATTTGGGGTAGTATTGAATGTAGATCCCTTTGAGTCATAAAAGAATTAAATGAGGCATTAAGTGAGGTAGAATTAATTAAATCATTAATTATTTTTTTTGGTTTCTCTGGTTCTTTTGGTAAATTTGGTATAAGGCTATATAAATTCATATCATAATTAAAAATGTCATTTTCTTCAAAAACCTTATTATCATTACAACATCGAATTTCAATTTTAATTTCTGAATCCGAAATAACCCCAATATTTTTTATAAAAAATTTAATTTTATAAAATTTTTCTTTATATTCTTTGACATGTTCCATTATTTCTTTTTTACAATTTTCCGTATTATTGATGATTTCTACCAGATTTTTCTCATAGTCTTTCAATTCCCTGTTGTACTGCTCAATAGTTTTGTTTGTTTCAAAAGAAGATAATATATTCTGAATATTTAAATCATAGGATCTGGCCATTTGAGAAGGAATTGTTTCCAATCGCTTCTGTGCATCTACTTTTGTAGTATCAACTATTTTTGTTAGTTTTTCTTCTTGAAAGTCAATTGGCGTCAATATTGCTTTAACTTCATAATTTGTCGGTCCATCCAACTTTTTTTCCAAAGTTTTTCTAAGCAAATATTCTTTTAAATAAATTTGATAACTCGCGTATATAAAAGCAACTACAGGGAAACCAATTATTATGTATTTCGGGAATTGATAATTAAATTTCAAATATGTATTTAATAAATCATATAAAGCAGGAATAAAACCTAAATAAATAATCCATTCTTTGAATATTTTTGTAAAATATATACTAAAATTTTTCATTTATACTACAACCTCTTTCCCCTCATCCATCGTCTTAAGAACTCTTTCCCCAATACTTCGAGATACGCCTCCATCTCTTTACAGATTTTAAACCGTACGGCACTGAGCATTGAAACGCCCTGCTCTGTGAATGCATAGGGAAGATAGCGCCTACCCCCATGTCGCTTGCTATTTTGGCTTGAGGTTCCATTTTGGTACCTCAAGTTGTCAAACTCCTCTTGTGTCAGTTGAAATCTGAAATGCTCGGGGAAACGCTTGAGGTTTCGGCTGACTGCCTTGTTCAACTGTTTGGTTTCAACATTATATAAAAGCGCAAGGTCACTGTCGAGCATCACCTGCTGGCCTCTTATGGTAAAAATACGATTTTGAATACTCTCTTCACTGACGATCAACTCATGCATCGACCCAAACTCCCAATATCTATTCTTCAATATATTTCATAATTTTATGAAACGCATTTCATAGCGATCATGCCTACACCACAATCTCTTTCCCCTCATCCACCGCCTCGAGCAACGCCTTCTCAAGCGCCGCAAGATACACCTCTACCTCTTCACGGCTTTTAAGCCGCCCCGCACGGGGCATCAGCTCGCGAATGGCGATGCGCCGAACGGGTGTTTGCGCTTTGCCGCTCTCCTGGGCGAGAAACTCGTCGATGCGGTCGAGCGCTTCGAGATAGAGGGTTTCGAGCTCCGAGACTTTCTGGCGGATGGCGAGGATGCTGCCGCTTTGCTCGATGAAGCTTTTGAGCGCCAGCAGGGGTGCGAGCACTTCGTGCTTCTGCTCGACGCCGCTTTTTTGGGTGAGTCGGTCGAACCCTTCGGCGCTTTGGACGCGGGCGATGGTCTCGTCCACTTTTTGCAGGGCTTCGCTGCGCACGCTTTCGAGTTTCTCACCAAGTCTGGCTTTGACCTCTTCGAAGGATTGGCGGGCGGTGACCAGCTTGTTTCCGCGGTAGGGCTGCTCGTCGGCGGCGATGGCGAGCAGGTCGTTGACCCTCAAATCGGCCAGTTCCAGCAAGTTGTCCCGCTCCACTTCCACGAAGCGTCGGATCTGCTCGTAGATGGCGAAACGGTCGGTTTTGAGAAACTCGGTGACGATGGGGTCGATGATCTCTTCTTTGGCATCCAGGAGGTCGTCTTCCATCTCGAGGATCTTGTCGAAAAAAGCGTCGGCGCTCAGCTGCGCGGCACGGTGCACCGCGGCGATGGCATCGCCCAGCTCTTTGGCGAAAGGGTAGTCGGCGTAGCGCTGGCGGTAGCCATGCAGTTCGGTTTCCAGTTCATTCAGCGCACGGTGGGCGGCTTCGTAGATGTCGCGGGGCTGGGTAGGCAGTGAAAGAGAGGGGATGAGCTCTTTGAAAAGGTCGCGAACGTCCGAGATTTTACGGACATCCACCTCTTTGACCGGTTCCACGAGGGTCGAGGCGAAACGGTTGGTCTTGGTCAGGGCTGCGACGGCGCCCGCTTTGTCCAGCGGCGCGTTGTCGCGCAGTTCGATCTTCTGGCGGGCATAGAGCGAGGCGAGTATGCCGCATACCGCCGCCCGGTACCAGCCGTAGGGACGCTTGCCGAACTCATCGATCAGCGCGGCGACACTCGGGCTTTTGAACTGCCGTTTCTGGCGGGTGATGAAGCTCAGCATCTCCTTTTCCGCCTCGCTCATCGTCTCTTCACCGCCGCCATAGAGGTCGTCGGCGCTGTAGATGATATTTTTGACATCTTCTTCTTTGTAGACGCGGCCCAGCATCGAAAGGCTCGGAAAGAGCGTCTCCATCGCCCCAAGCAGCGCTTTTTCGACGCGGTTTCTCGGCTCACTGCCGGGGATGTCGAGCTCTTTGCCGTTGAAAAAGAGGCGGCCCTCCGCCATCATCTCCCTCAGCCGCTCGATGATCTGGGTGCGGCGCTTGTTGTTCTGCTCCGCTTTGACGGCCAGCAGCGCCTGTTCCGTGGCGCTCAGCGATGCGGAGTGTTTTTTGGGAATGTAGATTTTGGTCTTGAGGAAGAGCTCCAGGTCTTTGCGCAGGGTGGTGTCGTCGCCGAGGTAGAGGATGACATCGCTGTCGGCGATGGACTTCGCCACCAGGCGCTCGTCACTCAGATCGCCGCTATAGAGCGGTGTGAGGATGTTGAGCCCCAGCTCCTCTTCGTGCCCTTTGAGGATGTGGTCATCCATTTTGCGGGCGAAGGGGTAGTCCCACCCGCTTCGAGGGTCGCGTACCTTGGCTTTGCCGATGATCTCGTCGTAGATCCATTCGTAAAGCTCTTTGGTGAGTTGACGCTCCTCCACTTCGGTCGCCTTGATTTCGTTTTCCATATCTTTTTCGCTGTCGGTGAGAAACTCGTAGACATCCCCGACTTTCTGGATGTAGATCTGGTCTTCGAGGGTATTGAGCGCTGTCTGTACCCTTTGGCGCAGGGTTCTGAGGTCGGTGTCGAACCGGTCGATGAGCAGGGTCGTGACGTTGTCGACATTGGATGTGAACTCCTTGACATACTTGACCATGAAGAGGGTTTTGAGCACCTGCAGGGCGAAAGGGTCGTCAAGATTCTCGCTGGCGCGGTTGATGTCGCTTTGAATCTCCCCCTTGATGGTCGTCTGCAAACCGTCGTAGAAGCGGTCGAAGGTGACCAGCGTCCCCAGTTCGGCATCGGCCACCGACTGCACGACGAGCTGGAAGACCCCCAGCATCGAACGCTCCCCCACTGACTGGTGGCGCCCCTGGAAGGCGCTGTTGCGCGAAAGGCCGCGCAGGGCGCTTTTGAGCAGGTCGAACTGATAAGGGACGAATGGGTAGACGGCGGCGAAATGCTGCGGGCTCTCGTAGCCTTTGTACTGGGCCGAACCTGCGGTGAAGCGGATCTTGGAGCGGAGGTGGTTCTCGATCTTGGCGTAGAGCGCCGTAAGATCGCTCTGGGCGGCGTCGCTCTTTTGAAGCAGACGTTTTTGGATGACCTCGTTGGCGTTGGCGCTGGAGAGGTTGATCTTGACGGCGAAGCGCCCAAGAATCTTCGAGAAGTCGTTGGCCACCCGCATACTCCGGTCACCCACCAGCGCCTCGATCTCCTCCTGGCTCGTCACCATGACCCACGCCTGCCCTTCGCATTTTGTGGCGAGCGTTTCGACGATGGTCTGGAGGTTGAGCATGAGGTCGGTGTTGTCGCCGATGTACTGGCCTATTTCGTCCACCATGAAAAGAAGGCGGTAGTTTGCCGGTTTGGTGTCGATGTAGGCTTTGACCTCGTTGGCAAAATCTTCGATGGAGAGCGCGTAGTTCTTTTCGTACTGGTCGATGAGCTCCTCGGCGTTTTCGACGCTGATGTTCTTGACCGCCGAGAGGGCTTTGGCGAAGTTGTCGGCTTCGAGAAAGATGGTCTCGCGCCCATCCTCCCAACTGATGCCGGCATACGCCATGAACTTCTCTTTGAACGCCTCGAAAAGCCCCTGTTTGTCCAGATCGCTCTCGAATTTGGCGAGATAGCCGAACTTCGCGTAGTAGCCACGGTGTTCGTTGAAGACTTTCATAAAGACTTCGAGCAGCTGTTTCTCCCGCGCGCCCGCACTGGCGTCGGCTTTCTGGTCGATGTTGAAAAGGATCGTGTCGCAGGGGATGGAGATGGCCTTTTCGATGTTGCTTTTGAGCTCGAAGTCGTCGATCTTCTCCATAAAGATCTCACCCACTTTTCTTTCGTGCAGCCTGCGGTTGGCGAGGATGTAGGAGAGAATCTTGAGCAGGTGCGACTTACCCGACCCGAAAAAGCCCGAAATCCAGACACCCACATTCTGCGTGGGCCGTCCGATACTTCCGGCGTACTCCTGGAAAAACATGTCGAGCTTACGGTCGAGCTCTTTGGTGACGACATACTCCTCCACCTCCTGCTCAATGGCTTCGGGCGAGAGATTGTCGGCTTTGATGACCCCTTCGATATTGCGGTAGATATCTTTTTTGAAGAGCGTTTTAATCACGACACAGTCCTTGAACTTCTTATTAAATCTGTACAGATTATAACTTTATTTTCATCTTTCTAACGATTTTATGACAAGAAATGAAATATAGTATTTAATTCATATTAAACCATTCTTTTGCATCTATGTCGACATTTTTCAAAAAATCCTTTTGTGCCAACATTTACATATCTAAAATGATATCCAAATGATTGAGATTTTACGCCCTATTGATATCATCGTTCCGCTTATACCTTATCTGATCCAGCAGCATCAGCGGACGTGATTGGCTCAGAGCTATCTTTCTCAGTAAAAAAAGGAATGAATCTATGATATCAAGAGAGCACCAAATACACATTGGAAAAAGCTTTTGAAAAAATCTGGCATGAAATATCGCACTATTTACCAAATGTGTCACACTTTTGCGACTTTAATGATTGAGCATGGAGAAGATGTCTTGTGGGTAGCAAATATGCTTGGGCATACTGATCCATCAATGACATTGAAAATGTATGCGAAGTATCGAAAGAGAGAAGAAAAAGAGAGGGCAATATTTTTAATGGATACAGCTTGACACACTTGTAAAAATATTTTGTTGGAAGTACCGAAAATAGGGGACTCAGAAAGAATGGCTCCGGATGCTGGATTCGAACCAGCGACCAAGTGGTTAACAGCCACCTACTCTACCGCTGAGCTAATCCGGAACATTTGAGGGTTGTGATTGGGTCAATCACGGCGGAAATTATAGTCTAAAACCTTTGCTTTGTCAAGAGTTTTTCACTTTTTGTTTTGAAAAATCCGTACCGTAAAATGTAACTGCTCCGACTTTTTTGGTTTCGATCTTTTTTGCGGCGAGAAGTCTTTGGAAACGTTTCAGGCTCTCTTCGTCGAAGAGGGTCTCGATGTCCTCCATCGTCAGGGGGCGCTTTTGGAGTGTCGAGACGATCTCTTCGTCGCTGAAGCTTCCCTTCGCCTCTTTCGCCTTGTGGCGGCTGGCGATGTGGATGGGCAGGCTCGGATCGAATTTTTGGGCGATTCGATGAAGTTCCGCGTAGCTGAGCGGTTCGATGGGATAGGCCGGAGGGCGATCGACGGTACCGATGTCGATGCGGTCGGCTCCAAGTGTCGGCAGGATGCGATTGAAGGCTTCGATCTCCCTGTCGGCGGTATTGATGCCTTTGACCATCAGGATCTCGAGGACCATTTCGCCGTTGTAGATGGTACGAAAATTTCGGATCCCTTCGACGATCGCCTGTAGGTCGACCGATTCGACGGGGCGATCGAGTTTTTTGAAACATTCCGGCGTGACACAGTCGAGCGAAAGTTTGACCGTGTCGAGCTTGGCGAGTGTTCGCTGGATCTCGGGCCGGTGGATCGTCGAAGCGTTGGTCAGGATGAGTGTTTTGTAACCGTTTTTGATGGCATCGATGCGATCGACCAGTTCATCGAGAAACGGGTAAAGGGTCGGTTCTCCGTTGGCGGTGATCGTAATGACGTCGATATCGGGATGCTCTTCGAGTGCCGACGTAAGCTCCGTGACGATTTCATCGACAGATGGAGGGTTTTCGATCCTGTCGACAGGTTTCGAAGCGGCCAGTTCACAGTAGAGGCAGTCGTAGTTGCACTGTTTTTTCCCGGGGCTCAGGTCGATCCCCAGCGAAGTGCCGAAGCGTCTCGAGGGGATCGGCCCGAAGATCGTTCTATATTTCGCCGGTTTCACTTCTTTCGGGTAACCTCATGGACGAGGTCGACGAAATATTTGGCGTTTTCGACCGGTACGTCGGGCAGGATGCCGTGGCCCAGATTGAAGATATGGCCTTCGTTTCGCATCAGTTCATAAAGCGACGTGACACACTCTTTCGTCGCCTCTTTGGAGTAGAGGCGGCAGGGTTCCATGTTGCCCTGCAGGACGTAGCGCTCTCCGAGCTTCTCTTTCGCCAGTGCCATCGGTGTGCCCCAGTCGACGCCGAAAACATCGAAATCCCCGTCGATATCGTCGAGGTAGGCACCGATCCCTTTGGGGAACATGATGATAGGGATATGCGGATACTTGCCTTTGATGTGTGCGGCGATCTCTTTCATATAGTTCCAGCTGAACTCGAAATATTTCGGCTTCTCCAGCGCCGCCGCCCAGCTGTCGAAAATCTGTACGACGTCGACGCCCGCTTCGATCTGCTTTTCGAGGTAGAGTTTGACGACTTCGGTCACTTCGCGAAGCAGGGCATGTACCAGTTCGGGCTGGGTGTAGATCAGTTTTTTTACGATGTTGTAGGTTTTTGTGCCGCGTCCTTCGATCATATAGGTGATGAGTGTCCAGGGAGCACCTGTAAAGCCGATGAGCGCTTTGTCCTCGGCAAGACGCTCCCGGACGATTTTAATCGTATCGTAGACGTAGCCGAGACGTTCGTGGGCGTTGGGCTGGAGGCGCTTCAGGTCCTCCATCGTACGGATCGGATCGCTGAAAACGGGCCCTTCTCCCTTTTCGAAGGTCAAGTGCATTCCCATCTCCAGAGGAATGACCAGGATATCGCTGAACAAAATCGCGGCGTCGACACCGATGATGTCGACAGGCTGCAGCGTCACTTCCGCCGCCATCTCCGGGTTTTTACAGAGATTCAGAAAGTCGCCCGCTTTCTCGCGGACTGCCATATATTCGGGAAGGTATCGGCCCGCCTGGCGCATCATCCAGACAGGGGTGTAGGGGGTCGGTTTACGAAAACATGCATCGGTGAAAATCATCAGTGGTTACCGCCTTTGTGTAGGAAATAGAGCCCCAGGGAGAGTGCCAGAATCGCTCCTGCGAAGTAGAGCATCTCCAACGGGGACGAGTAATGGGTGTAGAGCGCTTTTTTGAAGAAGCTGACCACGAGGACCATGACGATCACTTTGGCGAGCTTGTCTTTCAGTTCGTCGAGGGTATGGATCTCGAGAATCTTCGAACCGCTGTGGACATCTTTCGCCGGATCGATTTCGGAGATGAAGAGCTCGTAGACGCCGAAACTGAAGATCAGCATGACGATCGCCATCAGATAGAGGTCGACGGCGCCGATGATGACGCCGACCAGCTCTTCATGGAAGTGCTCGGGGTGTGCGTGGCTGAAATAGATTTGGAACGTTTTGACGACGATGCCCCAGATATCCGTACTCGCCACGACGAAAAGGGCGATCGCGCCGAGCATACTGAAAATGACGGCAAGAAGAACGAAAAGCCGTCCGTTCCAGAGGGTCGTTTCGAAGAGCTTTTCCAAAAATTTCATTCCGTCTCCATTTCGATCCATTTGAGGGCGATTCTGACGGCATTGGTCGCCGCACCCACGCGAAGGTTGTCCGCGACGACGAACATATGCAGGACATTGGGGCGGTAGATGTCGCTGCGGATACGTCCGACGAAGGTTTCGTTCTTTTCGACGCAGAGCACCGGCATCGGATAGACGCTGTTTTGCGGATCGTCCATGACGACGATGTTTTCACCTTTGGCGATCACTTCGCGTGCCGCATCGGCATCGACGTCGCGTTTGCAGGTGACGGTGACGCTCTCGGCATGGCCGCGCAGTGTCGGAACGCGTACGCAGGTCGCCGCGACTTCGATACGCTCATGCATGATTTTATTGGTCTCGTTGACCATCTTCATCTCCTCTTTCGTGAAACCGTTGTCGAGGAAGACGTCGATTTGCGGGATGACGTTGAGGGCTATCTGATGGGGAAAGCGCTCTTTCGGGCTCTCTTCCAGTTTGAAGGTGAAAAAGGCCTGCATCTGTTTGACGAGCTCCTCCATCGCGCTTTTTCCGGCACCCGACGTCGCCTGATAGGTGCTGACGTCGATACGCTCGATGCCGTAGGCATCCTGAAGCGGTTTGAGTGCCTGGACCATCTGGATGGTCGAGCAATTGGGGTTGGCGATGATCCCTTTTTCACGCCATTTGGCGATATCTTCCGGGTTGACCTCGGGAACGACCAGCGGAACCGCCGGATCCATGCGGAAGTGGCTGGTGTTGTCGATGACGACGGCACCCGCTTCGACGGCGAAGGGGGCGTATTCGGCGGAAACCGAACCGCCGGCACTGAAAAGCGCGATGTCGATCTCTTCCTCTTCGAAGATGGTTTCGGTCAGCTCCTTGACCGTAACCTCTTCGCCTTTGTATTCGACCGTCCCGCCGGCGCTTCTGGCGCTTGCGAGCGGAACGAGCTTCGCGACGGGAAAGTCGGCCTCTTCCATGACGCGGAGCATCTCCTCACCCACGGCGCCGGTGGCGCCTACGACAGCTACATTGAATTTACGCATGGTTTCTACCTCTGATTTTATGGAAATTACGCGATTATAGCGAAAAAGGGATTAGAACCCATCTCGAAAACCCCCGTATGCGGCAACAGCGACGATTTTGTTACGAGTCGGGGCGGAAACGGGGCGGGTGCAGCGAAGAGGTTCAGATGCGTGCATCGAGAAAGAGATCCTCTTCGGTGATGAGTTCGCCATCGGAGAGGATGGCGGCCCGTTCGACGACGGCGATCAGTTCCCGAATGTTGCCGGGCCAGTTGTATGCCATCATCCTGTTTTTCGCATCTTCACTGAAACTTTTCGGCGTGAAGCCATACTTGGCAATTACATCCTCCAGGCTCCGTTCCGCAATCGGAATGATCTCGTCGGCCCGTTCCCGCAGCGGCGGAATGACGATGGGGATCGTCGCGATACGGTAATAGAGATCCTCTCTGAACTCTTGTTTTTGCATTTTCGTTTTGATGTCGGCGTTGGTGGCTGCGACGATACGGACATCGACGGGAATCCCTCGGGTCGATCCGAGCCTGTGGATGATCTTCTCCTGCAGGGCGCGGAGCAGTTTGGCCTGAAGGTGGTAGGGCATTTCGGCGATCTCGTCCAGAAAAAGCGTGCCGCCGTGCGCCGCTTCGAACTTGCCGATCTTCGCCTCGATCGCATCGGTGAAGGCACCCTTTTCGAATCCGAAAAGTTCGCTTTCGATCAGGTTTTCCGGAATCGCCGCCATATTGACGGCGACGAAAGGTTTCTCGCGTCTGGGAGAGTGCTCGTGAATCGTTTTCGCAAAGAGCTCCTTTCCGACGCCACTTTCTCCCAGCAGCAGGATCGCAGCGTCGCTTCTGGCCGCTTTGTAGGCCAGGTGGAGGCTTTTTTGGAGCGCTTCGGAGTTGCCGTAAAAAATGGAGCTGTCCGATGGCTCTTCGTTCGTTTTGGCTTTTGGAATGCGTGACCTGACCTTCTGGCTTCGCCGTATCGCTTCGACGAGTGTTTCGACTTCGAACGGTTTGGTCAAAAAGTCGCTGACTCCGAGCCGTATCGACTCGATGGCACGCCCGAGTGTGGCGTTTCCGGTGATGATGATGACGTCGAAACGCCCCTCCAGTTTTTCGACGAATTCGATGCCGTCCATGCCCGGCATATTGATGTCGGAGATGACGAGGTCGTAGCTCTCGTCTATCTTTTTGAGTGCTTCTTTCGCGTTTCGGAAGGTTTTGACTTCGAACTCGTCGTAATCGCCAAGGGCGATTTCGAGAGATTTTCGCATATTGATATCGTCTTCGACGATGGCGATTTTCATCGGCAGTTACCTGTTTATGGTTGAATTTTCTTTATGATAACCAAACCATCGTTAAAATCGACTTGCAAAGGGGTGGGAGGCAGTATAAGTTCGATCGACTCGCGTGTTCGTGCCAGATCGGTGTAGCGCTCCTGCGATTTGAGCAAAACACCGTGGCGAAAGAGACATTCGAGCAGTAGTGTTTCGTTCTTCTTCGACCAGGCTTGAAAGGAGTTCGTTTCGCTTTCGAAGCTGCAGATGGTAAAACTCTTTTTCCGAAAAGGGGCCATGGCACGGCTGATAGAGAGATGTTCGTCGACAATAGTGAAATCTTTCGTGCGAAGTCGGTAGGAGAGGTAGTAGTCCCCGGCCAGAAGCGCCGAGGAGAAGAGGAGTGCGATCAGCGTGCGAGTCGGGCGTACCACTCTTTTCCGTTCATCGTCACTTCCATTTCGACTTCGCAAAGTCCGTCTTTGAATTTCGTATCGAGTATTCTGGCGTTTCGGATCATCGCATCGATCTGTGTGCGGACGGTGGATCGGCTGATCATCATGTTACGGATCAAGTCACGTCCTTCGACACGGACGCCACAGATTTTTTCGCCGAGCTGTCGGTAGGCGTCGGCGATTGCGGCACGCTTCGCCAAAGCCATCGCCTGTGCAGGAGAGACGGTATTGACGGGAGCGACACCTTGCCCTACGACTTGGAAGTGAACGGTGTTTTGTGCAGAGAGTGTGCATGCGTCGAGGTTCCGGGGTGTTTTCATCGGTTCGATTTTCTTCACTTTCGGTGCCTGAACGACCACAGGAGGTTTGGAACTCTCTTCGGCCGATTTTACATCGGTACGCTTTTCGACTTTTGGCGTAGGGCAGCTTTCCGCCAAAAGGGTAACGGATGCGAGCAGAAGGGCAAACAGTGACCATCGTTTCATAGAGGTACTCCTAAAATAGTTTCATAGGTTCAAGCAAGAACCGTTCCCAAAATGTTGCAAGAGCGATGAAGCGAAGCTCCTTCGATGCATCGCCTGGACGTATCGCTGTGCCCTTGGCGCCTGATTTTCAAAAGCTTTTACTGCTCCTCTGCCGGCTGTTCCAGAATCTCTTCATCGGCTTCCTCTTTCGGGCAGCTGGCGATGGAGTTGACTTTGTCTCCCGCTTCGAGGGCGACGATTTTGACGCCACTGGTGTTACGGCCCGCTTTTCGGATGCTTTGCATGTCGACGCGGATCATTTTTCCTTTCTGGGTCAGGACCATCAGGTCTTTGTTCTCGTCGACGATGACGACACCGACGGCATCGCCGGTCTTCGGTGTCAGTTTCATCGCGACCACGCCTTTGCCACCTCGGCTTTGGAGGCGGTATTGTCCCGCTTCGGTTCGTTTGCCGATCCCTTTTTCGGCGACGGTCAAGAGCTCCTGCTCTTCGTCGCGAATCGTGGTGGCTCCCACGACGTGGTCTCCTTCGATTTTGAAGCGGATCGCCGTAACGCCGCGTGCGGTTCGGCCGATCTCCCTGGCATCGGTGACCGGGAAGCGGATGCACATTCCTTTTTTGGTCAGGACGAAGAGCCATTGGGTTTCGGGCAGGACAATTTTCGCCGTGACGAGCTCATCGTCTTCGTCGAGCGTAATGGCACGCACCCCGACGGAGCGGATATTTTTGAATTCGCTCAGGTTCGTACGTTTGACGATCCCGTTTTGCGTGAAGAAGGCGAGCGATTTGTTTTCGTCGAAATCGGTTGTCGGTATGATGGCCATGATGTTCTCTTCCGGCTGAAGCTGGATAAGGTTGACGACCGCCTTGCCTTTCGCCGTACGCGAGCCTTCGGGAATCTTGTAGACTTTGAGCCAGTAGAGCTGGCCCCGGTCGGTGATGAACATCAGCGTATCGTGCGTATTGGAGATGAAGAAACTTTCGATGAAGTCGTCATCGTGCGTCGTGACGGCGGTTTTCCCTTTGCCGCCGCGGTGCTGCTTCTCGTACTGTTTGACCGGTACGCGCTTGATGTAGCCCCGGTGGGTGATCGTCACGACCATCGGCTCGTTGGGGATCAGGTCTTCGATGTCGATATCTTCGTAGTCGTCGACGATTTCGGTCTGACGCGGCGTCGAGAAGTGCTCTTTGATCTCGAGGAGCTCTTCTTTGATGATTTGGCTGAGGAGATCTTCAGATTTAAGAATGTTGCTGAGTCTTTCGATCTCCGCCATCAGCTCCTGGTACTCTTTCTCGATCTTGTCGCGCTCGAGTCCGGTGAGGCGGTGCAGACGCATATCGAGGATCGCCTGTGCCTGCTTTTCGCTGAGGCTGAAGCGCTCCATCAATCCTTCGCGCGCTTCGTTGGCGTCTTTGGAAGCGCGGATGAGCGCGACGATTTCGTCGATGTTGTCGAGCGCGATACGCAGGCCCTCCAGGATATGGGCGCGTGCTTTCGCTTTTTCGAGTTCGAAGATGGTTCTTCGAATGATGATTGTCTTGCGGTGCTGGATGAAGAGTTTGAGCAGCTCCATCAGCGTGAAGACTTTCGGCTCCTTGTTCTGGATGGCGAGCAGAATGATGCCGAACGTCGTCTGCATCTGCGTCGATTTGAAGAGGTTGTTGAGGATGATTTCGCTCATCGTATCTTTCTTGAGCTCGATGACGACGCGGATCCCCTCGCGGTCGCTCTCGTCGCGCACTTCGCTGATTCCCTCGATCGCTTTATCCTTGGCGAGTTGCGCGATATTTTCGATGAGCTTGCTTTTGTTGACCTGGTAGGGCAGTTCGTCGATGACGATCACTTCGCGGTTGCCCTTCTTTTCGATATGGGTTTTTGCGCGTACCTTGATGCGCCCGCGGCCCGTTTTGTAGGCGTCCATGATCCCCTTGCGGCCGAAGATGATGCCGCCTGTCGGGAAGTCGGGCCCTTTGATATGCTCGAGCAGCTCTTCGAGCTCCGCGGCAGGGTTGTCGATGAGTACCAGCAAAGCGTCGATCAGCTCGTCGAGACGGTGCGGCGGAATGTTGGTCGCCATACCGACGGCGATTCCGTTGGATCCGTTGAGCAGGAGGTTCGGCACACGGCTCGGCAGGACGTCTGGTTCGCTCATCGTATCGTCGTAGTTGGGGATGAAATCGACCGTGTCTTTTTCGATGTCGCGCAGAAGCTCTTCGGCGAGGCGTGTCATGCGTGCTTCGGTGTAACGCATCGCGGCCGGGTTGTCTCCATCGATCGAGCCGAAGTTTCCCTGTCCGTCGACGAGGGGAATGCGCATGGAAAAATCCTGCGCCATACGCACCAGCGCATCGTAGACGGCAGTATCGCCGTGCGGGTGGTACTTACCGATGACGTCACCGACGATACGGGCACTCTTTTTATACGCTGCGCGCGACGTGACGCCAAGTTCGTGCATCGCGAAGAGGATTCGGCGGTGGACCGGCTTGAGGCCGTCGCGGGCGTCTGGCAGGGCCCTGCCGATAATGACGCTCATCGAGTAGTCGAGATAGCTTCCTTTGATGCTCTCCTCGATGGAAATTTCCTGGATATCTTCGTTCTCTTTAAACAGATCGGACATTCAAAACCTTTTGCTTTGAAGAAATAAATTTGAATGATTTTATCCAAAACATTCTTAATATATAGGTAAAGGAGGAAAGCTTGAATATGACATCTTCCATCGTGTTGATTAAAAATTAATCAATTTCCCTCTATCATCGATGATTAAAAATTTATATACTTCATTTGTCGTTTTTCCACGTAATCGCTAACGATGGAAAATAAATCAACAAGGAGATTTCATGAAGAAATGGTTGCTTGCACTGCCGATGCTTCCGGCATTGGCGTTCGCAGACGAACTCAACAGCGGCGATACGGCCTGGATGCTTGTCGCTACGGCATTTGTCATGCTGATGACCCCGGCGGGCCTGGCACTCTTTTACGGTGGTTTGACACGCAGCAAAAACGTGCTCAACACGATGGGTATGAGCCTTGCGGCGTATGCCATCGGTACACTTGTATGGGTCGTGATCGGCTATTCGATCGCGTTTGGCGATGGAGATATTATCGGTACGGGCAAAGTGATGCTCGCCGGCATCGGATCCGATGCACTCAGTGGAACGATTCCTGAGCTTCTGTTTGTCGCGTTCCAGGGGACATTCGCCGCGATTACCGTGGCGATCGCGAGCGGTTCGATGATCGAGCGCGTCAAATTTTCCACTTTCGTCGTCTTCGCGGCACTCTGGATCGTCGCGGTTTACGCACCGATCACCCACTGGGCATGGGGTGGCGGTGAAACGCTGAACTTCGGAGAAATCGACTTTGCGGGTGGTACGGTCGTTCACATCAACGCTGGTGTCGCCGGTTTCGTTGTCGCGATGCTTCTTGGACGCCGTAAAGATTATGAAAAAGCGGCCATCAAGCCTTTTTCACCGATTCTCGTCGTACTTGGTGCGATGCTGCTATGGTTCGGTTGGTTCGGGTTCAATGCGGGCTCCGAAGTCGCGGCGGACGGTACGGCTGCTTCCGCTTTCCTCGTCACCAACGTTGCGGCATCTCTCGGTGTCATCGGATGGCTTGCAGGCGAGTGGCTGGTCTTCAAGAAACCGACACTGGTGGGCGGTGCTTCGGGAGCCGTTGCGGGCCTGGTCGCGATTACGCCAGCTTCGGGTACTGCGGGTGTCGGTGGTGCGATCATCATCGGTCTGATCGGAGGATTCCTCGGATTCCTCGCGGTTTCCAAGATCAAGAAGATGTTCAAAGTCGACGATTCGCTGGATGCCTTCTGGGTTCACGGTCTGGTCGGTATCTGGGGTTCCATCGCAACGGCGATCTTTATCGCCGACTATGCGATGCCTGAAGATTACAGCCTCGGAAGCCAGCTTGTCAGCCAGCTTGTAGCGGTCGGTCTAACGATCGTCTACAGCGGTATCGTCACGGCGATCGTCTATTTTATCGCGGCAGCGGTGACAGGTGGCGGGCGTGTCGACGAAGAGACCGAAACGATGGGACTCGACGAGTCTACCCATGGCGAGCGCGCCCTGAACCTCTAAGATAGGAGTCTAGTATATGAAAAAGATCGAAGCAGTTATCAAGCCCTTCAAACTCGAAGATGTCAAAGACGCCCTCGCGGAAGCGGGCATTACCGGGATGACCGTAACCGAAGTGAAAGGTTACGGCCGTCAACAGGGGCACAGCGAACTCTATCGCGGTGCCGAGTATGTCGTCGATTTCCTTCCGAAAGTGAAGATCGAAGTGGTCGTGAGCGAGAACGATACCGATATGGTTGTCGAAAAGATTACCGAAGCGGCCCGCACGGGAAAAATCGGCGATGGGAAGATCTTCGTCAGCAATATCGATAAAACGATCCGTATCCGTACGGGTGAAGAGGACGAAGAGGCGCTCTGATTGGAGTGAACACGAAAATGTCGGTCTGCCGCTTCGCGGACCGATTCGATGGATCTCGTTCCCGGGTAGACCGGGAACCTGCTACATTTTCCATTTGTCTACTTTTTAATCAAAAAAATCTTTACTGACACCTTCGATATCAATTTTATGCCTAAAATTTACACAACCATGGACCCTATCTATTCATTTGAAGTTCTTTATAATTATGATTGAAAAACTTCAAAAGGAGATGTGATGAATGCAGGTGACCTTTCCTATATTCTCGATACCTTTTTCCTCCTCTTCGCGATGACCCTCATCATCTTCATGGTTCCGGGTTTCGCGATGCTCGAGGCGGGAATCGTACGAACCAAAAACGTCAGTGCCGTTTTGACGGTCAACACGATGATCTATGCCGTGGCGTCGATGGCATTTTTGCTTATTGGGTACCAATTGGCATTCGGTACGTGGGAGAACGACAGTGTCAGCAAGTGGGCGGCATTTTTGTTTCAGATGGCGTTCGTAGGAAAAACGGTCAACATCATGAGCGGGGGCGTGAGCGAACGAACGCGCATCATCCCTTTGATGATCTTTACCGTTTTGATGGCGGCGGTGATCTATCCGCTCGTCGTCAACTGGACATGGGGTGCCAACATGCTCGAAGGCACACTCCTCGATATCAGTTCGATGCACGATCTTGCGGGATCGACGGTCATCCACTCCACCGGGGCCTGGGCCCTTTTGGCCGCGATCATGATTATCGGACCGCGTAAAGGGCGTTATGTTGGCGATCAGATCCGCGTCATCCCCGCCTCGAACATTCCGCTGGTGACACTGGGTGCGATGGTACTCTGGATAGGCTGGTTCGGGTTCAACGGCGGTTCGGTCGGCTCGATCTCATCCAAAGAGAGTGCCGATGCCGTGGCTCTGACGATCATGAACACCAACACGGCGGGGCTGGCCGGTGCCATTGTCGCAGCGGTAATCGTCTATATTCAGTATAAAAAGTTCGATATTACGATGATTCTCAACGGTGCGCTCGGCGGCCTGGTCGCCATCACTGCCGGGGCCGACCTTTTCGATATCTATACACCGATTCTGATTGGCCTTATCGGCGGCGCGCTTGTCGTCTTCGCCGTCCCCCTCTTCGACAGATTTCGCCTGGACGATCCGGTCGGTGCGCTTTCGGTGCATCTGGTAAACGGTATCTGGGGAACGATCGCCGTTGGAATTTTTGCGGAGGATGTCTCTTTTGCAGCGCAGGTCAAAGGGGTCGTCGTTGTCGGTGTTTTCGCCTTTGTGGTATCATATATCGCCATATACGCCATCGACAAAATCGTCCGCTTCAGGGCGAGTGACGACGAACAGATGGAAGGGATGGATGTCAGCGAATGCGGTGTCGAGTCCTATCCGGAGTTCAAACGGGCATTTTAACGTCGAGGGTATACTCCTCGGCCCATCGGTCATTTGGAACTTTAAATCAGGAGAATTCATGAAAAAAATCGAAGCGATAATCAAGCCTTTCAAAATCGAAGAGGTCAAAGATGCGTTGGCGGAAGCCGGAATTACGGGTATGACGGTTAGCGAAGTGAAAGGTTACGGCCGTCAGGCGGGCCATACGGAGCTTTACCGCGGAGCCGAGTATGTCGTCGACTTCATTCCGAAAATCAAGGTCGAAGTGGTGGTCAAGGCGGAGGATGTCGAAACCGTTGTCGAGAAGATCGTCAATGCGGCACGCACGGGCAAGATCGGCGACGGCAAGATCTTCATCACCGATATCGAAAAGGTCGTACGAATCCGCACCGGCGAAGAGGATGAAGAGGCGATTTGATTTTGGTGAAAAACGAAAAGTAAAAAGCCGGTAACGACGGTGAACCGATTCGCGGACGATTTTCGACGCGAAGCGGTTTCACTCTCTACCGCTATTTTTCTCCAGCTCTTCTATGAATTTCTCTTCGATCTTTTTATTCTTCTTCCGATAATAGTAAAAGACACCTACGATCAGTATGAAAATAGCGCCTAGAATATAGTGCAGCACCTCTTCGATCTGTTCTTCGTGTTCGCCGAAGACATAGCCGAGTGCCAGCAGTACCGCACTCCATATGCCTGCACCCAGAAACGTGTAGATACTGAAGCTCAGCAGCGGCATTTTCCCGATTCCCGCAGGCAGCGAGATGTATTGGCGGATACCTGGCACAAGTCGCCCGAAGAGCGTGCTCGCCGGCCCGTACTTTTCAAAAAAGGCCTCGGTCTTCTCGACGGATTCGGGTTTCAAAAAAAGGTATTTTGCGTACTTGATGAGGAAAGGGCGCCCAAGGCGATGTCCGAGTGCATAGTTGAAAAGTGCACCGGCCAGCGAACCGCCGGCTCCTGCAATGAAGGCGGCGACAATGTTCATTTCCCCTTTGCTCGCCAGGTAACCGGCAGGAATCATTGCGACTTCGCTTGGAAAAGGGAAAAAGGAGCTCTCCAGAAACATCATGATGAAAATGCCGAGATACCCCATGGCACCGACGGTCTCTACAATCCAGTTGACGATTTCGTGCATCGATTTAACATCCTGATAACGTGATAGCGGTATAATACAATCAAAAAGTAAAAAAAAGGCTTTTCTCATGGTTATATCGATCGATTCCCCGCTCGACATGCACCTTCATCTGCGTGACATGGATATGCTGGATATTGTGGCGCCTTTGAGTGCCGAAACTTTCGCGGGAGGGCTGGTGATGCCGAATCTCGTACCGCCCGTGACGACGAAAGAGGCGGTGTGCGACTACAGAAACCGCATCTGCAGGGCGCAGGGAGACCACTGCTTCACCCCTTATATGACGCTCTTTTTCCGTTCCGATTACAGACCGGAGTTCCTGGAGTCGGTCAAAGATGAGATCTTGGCGATCAAACTCTATCCAGCCGGTATCACGACCAACTCCGAGGGCGGTGTGAGCGGTTTCGATCTCGAAGAGCTTTCACCGGTACTGGGTGTCATGAGCGATCTTGGCATTCCACTCTGCGTACATGGTGAAACGGGCGGTTTCGTCATGGACCGTGAAGCGGAATTCATTCCGATTTACGAAATGCTGGCGCAAAACTTTCCCGATCTCAAGATCGTGATGGAACATATTACGACCAAAGAGGCGGTGGCGGCGCTGGACCGCTACGACAACCTTTTTGCTACGATCACGCTTCACCATCTCTACATCACGCTCGACGATGTGGCGGGCGGATTGCTGCAGCCACATCTGTTTTGCAAGCCGATCGCCAAACGCCCGGAAGACCGAAGTGCATTGCTCAACGTCGCACTCGGTGCCCATCCGAAAGTGATGTTCGGTTCCGACTCCGCACCGCATCCGCGCGATAAAAAAGAGGCGCCGGGATGTGCCGCAGGTGTCTTTACTGCTCCCATCGCGTTGCAGGGACTGGCTCAGCTTTTCGACAGGCATGGTGCGTTGGAGAATCTGCAGGCATTTGTGAGCGACAATGCACAGCGCATCTACGGCATCACGCCGCCGGCCAAAAAGGTGGTTCTCGAAAAAACACCCTATCTGGTCCCGGAGATCTACGAAGGGAGCGTCGTCCCGATGTTCGCGGGGCAGAGTCTCGCCTGGAGGGTCGTGAGTGCCGGCTAGAGTTCTTCTACTCGAAGACGACAGGCTCTTTGGCGAAACGCTTGTCGATTTTCTGGAGGGCGAGGGGTATGAAGTTGTCCATTTTCCCGAGGCGAAATCGGCCATCGATGCCGTTTATGGCGACGACTTCGACCTCTATCTGCTCGATGTGAACGTGCCGGATATGAACGGTTTCGATCTTTTGAAGCAGTTGAGAGAGAGCGGTGACAAGACCCCCGCCATCTTTATCACTTCCGCAAGAGACAAAGAGGCGCTCGCCACCGGATTTCACAGTGGTGCGGACGATTATATGAAAAAGCCGATCGATCTCGATGAACTTCTTTTGCGTATCGAAGCGCAGCTGAGACGGCATCGAAGATCGCAAAAAGTCCAGGTCGGGGAGTATCTGTTCGATATGGAGAGACTGGTGCTCTACAAGGATGCGGAGCCGGTCGCGCTTCCCAAAAAGCTGGCCGAACTTCTGGGGCTGTTGCTGCGCAACCGCGGTGAAGTCGTGAGTACCGAAGAGATACTACAGGAGATCTACGGTGAAGAGAATCCCGGAACGGGGGCGTTGAGGGTTTACATCAACAAACTCAAACAGCTTTTCGGTAAAGATGCGATCACCAATATTCGAGGTATCGGTTACTGTTTTGAAGCGTAAGCAGATCGCAAAAGTCCTTCTCTTCTATGTTGTCACGTTCGTGGCGATGGCAGCTTTGATGTGGGTCGTTTTTGAAAACTTCGGCTACAGCGACAAGAACTTTCTGGTCGTCACGATCATGCTTCTTCCTCTTTCGATCCTCTTTGGCTATATCCTTTCGAAAGTGGCGCTCGAACCGCTCTTCATTACGAACGACCTTCTCGACAAACTGCTCAAAGATACGCTGCACGAACTCAACATCCCTCTTTCGACCATTTTCGCCAACGTCTCGATGCTCAAACGCAAAGAGACGGACCCAAAAAAGCTGACACGGCTCGAACGGATTGAAAAAGCGGGAGAAAACCTGGGAGAACTTTACGAAGATCTCGACTACTTCATCAAAAAAGAGATCGGTTCCGTAGAGCGGGAACGGTTCGATCTTGCTGATATTGTCGCCGGAAGCATCGCAAAGGTCGACGATATAAAAGGTGATATTTCGATACAATACGACAACCGTTCGGTGCCGATCGTCGCCGACAGACGCGGATGCCAGAAAGCCGTCGACAATCTGATCTCCAATGCCATCAAATACAACAGGCCCGGGGGATCGGTGAAGATTTCGTATGAAAAAGGGTGGCTCGTCATAGAGGATTCCGGTATCGGAATGGATGAGACGGCGCTGTTTCACATTTTCGACCGCTACTATCAGAGCGACCTGAATGCATCGGGGTATGGCATCGGCCTGCATATCGTCAAGACATTTTGCGACGAACACGGTATCGAAATCAAAATAAGCTCCAAAGTGGGCGAAGGGACCACTTTTCGTCTTGACTTCGGGGCTGTAACCACAGGAGAATAGAGAATGAACACTTCCCAGATAGCCGATATCGTCGACTACGGTTTTATCGGGGTGCTCGGATTTATGAGTGTGATCGCACTCTGGCTGATCCTGGAGCGCTACTTTTACTACCGGCATGTCGATCTGCGTAGCTTCGAAGAGAAAGAGGAACTGGAGATCGTATTGGGCGAAAATCTGACGATGATCGCATCGATCGGTGCCAACGCTCCCTTTATCGGATTGCTCGGGACCGTCGTGGGGATCATGGTGACTTTCGTGACGATCGGCCAGAGTGGATTGGTGGAGACGAAGGAGATCATGGTCGGTCTTGCGTTGGCGCTCAAAACGACGGCTGGAGGCATTCTGGTGGCGATACCCGTCGTCTGGTTCTACAATCTCCTTGGCCGCAGAGCGGAGATCCTGGTGGCACAATGGGAGATGATGAAACGGCGTGGGGAGATCTGAAAATGGAAAATGGAAAATGGAAAATGGAAAATTGTGACATCCATTTCCAACATCCAATCTCCGATGCCGATTCGCGAAGCGAATCTCAATACCCCGAGAAAGGGATGTCGTGAAGATCCGAAAGTTCGACCAGATCAACGTCCTTCCGTTTATCGACATTATGCTGGTTTTGCTGGTTATCGTACTCACCAGTGCTTCGTTCGTGAGCAAGGGGACCATCCCGGTCGATCTTCCCGAGGCGAGCGGTCGGAATGCCCCGATCGAAAAGATGAAAAACATCGTAATCGACAAAAACGGCAACTTCTATTTCGAGGAGAGGAAAATGGATTTCGAAGCGTTTCGGAAAAAGATTCTTTCACTCGATCCCAAAAAAGATGCACTTTTGATTCGCAGCGATGCCAAAAGTCAGTTTCAAAACTTCGTAAAAGTGATCGATCTGCTTAAATCGAACGGCTTCGAGAAAGTCAGCATCGAAACGAAGCAGTGATCGGCAAAAACTTCAGGAGAAAGAGATGAGAAAATTCTTTTTAATTGCGGCACTCTTCGTTTCAGGGACAATACTGAATGTGGAAGCTGCGGAGTGCAAAGGATGCAGTGTCGGAAAACTCATGCTACAATGTGACTATTATGTCAAGCGTCAGGGTGATCTGACGAAACAGCACTACTGCAAAGCGTATGCCGAGAGTGTCGATATCGATGGGGCACGTGCCAAGGCGGCATGGTATTTTCTGCTTGCTGGAGAACCCAAAAAGGCGCTGGCTTCGGCCAAAAACGCTTTGAAGCATGGACACGATTTCGCTGCCGAGTATGCCGCTTTGGCATCGGCGGTTCTCGGTGATTCACGTGGGGCGAAACGTTATATTTCCTACTTTTTGGAGCGTGTCAAAAACGGAGATTATGTAAAGGAAGATATCGGAGTGCTTCGAAAGATTTATGGTTCGGCCGATTTTTCGTCATTGACGGAATAGGTTCTTTTTTCTTTCGCTTCGGACAGGCCGCGTTTGGCGCGGCCGAAAACTACTTCTGTACGTGTGCTTTGTGCGCGGCGATCATATCTTCGATGTTGGCGCCGAGGACATAGACATTTTCGTAGCCCAGGGCTTCGAGGTACCCCATTACCCGGTTGGCAAACCAGCCTTTGAGGCATGCTACGAGGATCGGTGTCGTTTTGTCTTTCGGCAGAATGTCGAGATAGGTCGTAAATTCCGTATAAGGGGTGTAGTAGGCATCCGGAATATCGGCCTCTTCGGCGTTTTCGCCACTCACTTTGGCCGGCGGACGAACATCCAGCAAAACAGCGCCCACTTCACGTATCAGCTCCATCCCTTTTTCCATATCGACATTTCCGAGTCCCGGTTTCTCTTTGTCGAGCGCGATCGCCGCTTCGACTCTTTCGACGATGTTTTGATCCAGTGTTGACATATTCTCTCCTTTTTCAAAGTTATTGTTTCTATAGATATTAATTATAATGAAGTTAACCTAAATTGTGTGTTAAAAAACCTGTTTCCGTTTTTCTGTTTTCCGCGACCGTCGAATCGGTCCCATTACCGAATCTCGAAATCGTGAACCTACACACTCCTTGCACAATTGGTAAATACAATACATTATCTCAATAAAAAAGGAACGAAGATGGCAAAGATGAACCGACGCAAAGCGATGACAGTGATTTTGGGGGCGATGGCTGCGGGGACGACCGTTGCAGTCGCCGGTATGAATGGCTGCGGATCCGGGAAATGCGGATCGAAAATGAAAGAGAAGATGAAAGAGAAAGGCAAAGGAAAATGCGGAGGTGAAATGAAGTCGGAGATGAAAGGGAAATGCGGTGCAAAAACGAGAGAGGAGATGAGAGAAAAAGGCAAAGGGAAGTGTGGCGGTGAAATGAAGGAGGAGAAGAAAAAGATGAAGGGCAAGTGCGGCGCCGGAAAATGCGGCGGGAGCATGAAGTAGACGATGATGGTCGAAGGATGCGGACTGGGGCTTCGGGACGATTTCATCGACGAGATACCCTCGTACGCGAAGCGTATCGACTTTCTTGAGGTGGTGCCTGAAAATATGATGCACCTGAACCGGAAAGAGGCGAAACGTTTCGAGCGAATATGCGAAGCGTTTCCCGTCGTCGCCCACGGATTGTCCCTTTCACTCGGCGATGTCGGCAGTCTCGATCTTATCCATCTTGGACGGCTCAAAAAATTTCTGGAGCGCTACGGCATCGAACACTATTCGGAGCATTTGAGCTTCACGTCGCTCGACGGTGTTCAAAGTTACGAACTTCTGCCGCTTCCGATGACGGAGACGATGGCCGATGCGGTCACGGAAAAGATCGCCCGTATCGAAGAGATTCTCGAGCGCCCGCTCATCATCGAAAATCCCACCTACTACACGGTGCTTGAGTCGACAATGGACGAGACGGCGTTCATCGGCGCGATTTTGGAGCGTAGCGGAGCGAAGCTGCTTCTGGACATCAACAATGTTTTCGTCAACGGTTTCAACCACCGTTTCGACGCGAAAGCTTTCATCGATGCGATCGATCTGGAGCGTGTGGCCTACTGCCACATCGCGGGGCATCTCGAATATCGGGACGATCTTTTTATCGATACGCACGGGATGCCGGTCAAAGAGGAGGTGTGGGATCTGATGGCGTATGTGATGGCGAAAAAAAGGCTCCCGGTGATGCTCGAGCGCGACAATAACGTTCCACCGCTGGAGACGTTGATGAAAGAGTTCGAGAGGATGCGGGAGATCCACCATGCGGCGTGAAAGAGAGATTCAGGAGCGTTTCTTCAAGTCGGTACGGTCGGCACAAACGGATGCGTACACCAATGGAGATATTTACGAAAAGCTGATCTTCTACCGGTTCGACGAAACGCTCCGCGCGGCTTATCCGCTCTTTCGGGCACAGCTGAGTGAAAAAAAGTGGGAAAAACTGGTCAAAGCCTTCATCGCCAGCGGGCCGGAGTCCCCCTTTATGTGGAAGATGCCCAAAGCGTTTCGCCGCTTTGCGGTTTCGAAAATGAAAAAACGAAAGTGGCTGAAGGATCTGCTCCGGTTCGAGTGGACGCTGATAGCGCTGACGATGGTGCCCTGCAAAAAGCCCCGCGCCCGAAAGGTCGATTTTTCGAAACGCTATCGATTGGGCCGATGTGCCCGTATCGAAGAGCTGAAATACCCCGTCATGTACGGGCGTTTCAAACCAGAAGGCAGCTACAGGGTGGCCATATACCAGACCCCTTTGGGCGGTGTGGCATGGATGGCGTTGACACCTTTCATGGGTGATCTTCTTGAACGCTGCGACGGCAAGCGGCCGCTCGGGAAGATTGTAAAGCAGTTGTCCAAAACCTATGGACTCTGTGTCGAAGATGCCGAAGCGGTTCTTGCGAAAGGACTCAAACGACTCCTGAAATTTGGAGTTTTGGTGCCGAAATAGCGGTACCCACAGCGAAGGAGGCCATGATGGCACTTAAAGAGGCATATATCGAATTTTCAAGAGCGGCGGGTTATTTTAAAAGTGTTTCGCTCCTTTTTCTTCGTCTGATTCTCGCTTACGGGTTTTACGAACCGGCGATGATGAAGTGGAGCGACATCTCGGCCGTGTCTGAATGGTTCGGCTCGATGGGCATGCCGTTTCCGACACTCAATGCATATATGGCGGCGACGACGGAGCTGACAGGTGTCGTTTTGCTGACACTGGGATTCCTGACACGCCTCATCTCGGTGCCACTGATCGTCGTGATGATGGTGGCGATCTTCACAGTGCATCTGCCGCATGGCTTCTCCGCAGGCGAGAACGGTTTCGAGATACCGCTCTATTATATGATCATGCTTTTCGCGCTTGTGGCGCACGGTCCGGGGCGTTTCAGTCTCGACCGTATGATCTTCAAAGAGGACGCGTAAGCGTCTCTTCTGATCGATAGAACATGGAAGAGTTCCTCGAATTTACCCGGCGGGCCGATGTATTCAGCTTTCCGCTTCTGATGTTTCTGCTCAAAGTCGCCGCGATCGTCGCGATGATCGTCGCGCTGCTGGTGCTGATCTACGATCGTTTCGTGCAGCGGGAGAACCAGCTGCTGATCAACTATCCGCTGATCGGACGGTTGCGCTACTTCTTCTACCTGATCCGCGATCCGATGCGCCAATATTTCGGTGACGAGAAATTCTACGAATCGTTCGATAAGGTGAAGTGGGTCTACGACGCGGCTGAAGGGCGTGCCCTGCTTGCCTCGTTCTCGCCCGGCCAGCCGATAGCGACCGGAATTTTCGGGTTGAAAAACGCTTCGCGCGTCTTGAACGAAGAGGAGGTGGACCGCCGTTTTTGGGTGACGTTCGGAGAGGTGTGCGAAACGCCGTTTCGATCACGCTCCATCATCGGACGAAGCGCGATGAGTGACGGTGCGATCTCGCCGGAAGCGACACGCGCCTTCGCGAAAGGGGCGTATCTGGGCGGATTCCCCATCAATACGGGAGAGGGGAGCCTGACGACCAATTTCTTCTATACGCATCGATGCGATCCCCGTGGCCAGAAGTGGTTCGAGTATTACGAAGGGACGTGGTTCGCAAAGAGTCTCTACTACCTCTTTGGCTTCTTTTTCAACGACGTGGCCGCGGTCGATCTCTACCGTGCCCTCGTTCTTCCGAAAAAGGAGGCCGAGACCTTTCTTTTCGACAGAAAGCATATGGCCTGTTTCAGAGTCGACTGGAGCCGTCCGCTCTCCGATTTTCCGGAAACGGTACTGGAGGACCTTCCGGATATCGTCTTTCAGATCGGCAGCGGGCTCTACGGGGTCCGCGATGGGAAGGGGGAGTTCGACGAAGTGCGTTACGAGAAAGTGATGCGCTTTTGCAGGATGAGTGAAATCAAGCTCGCCCAGGGGGCCAAGCAGACGGGCGGGAAACTGCTGGCTGTGAAGGTGACCGACGCGATCGCTTACTACCGCGGTGTCGAGCCGCACGAAGATCTCTTCAGTCCCGACCGTTTTCCTTATTACGATTCGGTCGCTGCCCTTTTCGATTTTCTCGGGAAACTCAAAACACTCTCCGGCAAGCCGGCGGGGATCAAGCTCGTCATCTCGTCGCGGGAGGGTATCGATCCGATCGTAGAGGAGATTCGGGTGAGGGTCGAATCGGGCTCGCAGGCCTATCCCGATTTCCTGACGATCGACGGCGGCGACGGCGGCAGCGGAGCGGCACCGCTCGAGACGATGATGCGGGTGGGGCTGCCGATCCAGGAGGCGATCCATATCGCCGACAGAGCGCTGCGTGATGCCGGGGTCAGGGAGAAGGTCAAGCTGATCGGCAGTGAAAAGGTGCTGACACCGGATGACGTCGTCGTGCTCAAGGCGCTTGGTGCCGATCTTGTAGGAATCGCCAGAGGGTTTATGATGAGTGCGGGGTGTATCCGTGCCAGGGAGTGCAGCGGAGCGGGCGGCCGCCACTGCCCGGTGGGGTTGGCGACACAGGATAGGCGCAGGCGTGCGTCGTTTCTGGTCGAGCAGAAGTCACGCCATATCGCCCGTTATCACGAAAGGCTTGTCGACGGGGTTGTCGGCCTTTTGGCGGTTATGGGCAAGCATTCGATCGACGAGGTCGAAAGATCCGATCTTTTTTATAAAGATCCGGACGGATACATCTATGACGATATCGAGGATTACTTCAGGTCACGCCTGCATCTCAGCGGCAGGCGTCGATAACTTTATCCTCGCTCGGATAGAGGTAGATCTCGACACGGCGGTTGATCGCCATGTTTTCGGGAGAGTCATTTGGCATCAGCGGCTTGCTGAAAGAACAACCTCTGGCGTATATCTGGTTGGTGACACCAAGGTTTTTGAGCATATTGGCGACATTGAAAGCGCGTTTTTGTGACAGCTTGAGGTTGTAGTCGTACGATCCGCGGCTGTCGGTATGGCCTACGACCTGAACGATGGTATTCGGATATTTTTTCAAAACATCCACAAGGCGTGCGATCTTCTCTCTCGCTTCCGGTGTCGGATCGGCCGCATCGGTTTCGAACATCATTTTGCTTTTGAAGGTGATCTTGACATAGTTGTCGTGCTTAGTGACGATGATGTCTCGATGTTTGGCGGCCTCTTTTTCGTTGGCGCTTACGTCGGTATCCATCGAGTCGGCGACCTCCTGGGCCTGTTTGTCGAGACTGTAGCCGATCGCTCCGCCGGCCGCGGCACCGATCGCGGCGCCGATCGCCACGTTTTTCCCCTTATGATGTTTGCTTGTCACCGCACCGAGTGCCGCTCCGACGAGGGTGCCTATCAGAACGCCCTCTTTGGTGTGCTCGGCATCGTTCGGCGCTTCGCCGTTTTTGGCCGCACATCCGCCGAAGATCAAAAGTGCAGCCAGCGAAAACGAAACCGCTTGGGTTGGAAACTTCATGGATTGCTCCTGCTTTTGGTTTTAAAGATTATAGCCCTTTTTTGTGAATCAAACGTAAATAAAAGTCGCTATGCGATATAATCGTTCCATATTAATTGAAGGTAAAAACGGGTGCATATTGAGGCGATCAACGAGCTTTTAAACGACAAAAAGCGGCTTTTGACCGATATCTATTTTGAACTTCAGAAGATTTTCGAAGCCAAATACGGCTCCGATACGGTCGTGTTAATGGAGATTGGCACCTTTTTCGAAGTCTATGAAGTCAACAATGACGAGCTGAAAGTCGGTAAAGCAAAAGAGATCGCCGAACTGCTCAATATCCAGCTGACGCGCAAAAACAAAACGATTCTTGAAAATTCCGTCGCCAACCCCATGATGGCGGGTGTGCCGGCCGTCTCGCTCGACCGCTATCTCTCACGACTCGTACAGAGCAAAAAATATACGATCGTTCTGGTGCGTCAGAAGGGGGCACCGCCGAACGTCAAGCGCTACATCGCCAACATCCTTTCACCCGGAACCAACTTCGACTACCTGGTCGAGCCAAGCGAAAACTACATCGTTTCGCTTATCGTCGACATCAACAAAGGGATCTACTCCTGCGGCTACAGCGCCATTGACGTCAGCACCGGCAAAACGTGGCTCAACGAAGTCCACGGAACGCGTGAGGACAAAACCTATGCGCTCGACGAGATTTTCAACCAGCTGCAGAGCTACAACACTTCCGAATTGCTGCTCACGCTCAACGACGCGTCGATCGATTCGGAATGGATCGTCCGTTATCTGGAGATCGAGGGGCACATCAGCTATACGGTCGGAAAGACGCGCCACAAGATCGCCTACCAGAACGAACTCTTCGCCAACGTCTACGGCATCCGCTCGTTTCTGAGCCCCATCGAGTATCTCGATCTCGAGCGGTACCCCTACGCCTCGGAGTCGCTCTCACTGCTGATCGATTTCATCATCGAGCATGACGCGGCGCTGATCGAGAAGATGAACCGTCCCGTTTTCCTGGGTGGGCAGCATTTCGTCTATCTGGGTAACAATGCGCTCGAGCAGCTCAACGTCATCAGCCGTGACCCGGACGAGATGACGCTTCTCAAACTCATCGACCTCACCTCCACCGCCATCGGCAAGCGCCTCTTCAAAGAGCGGCTTTTGAACCCGATCTGCGACGAAAAGGAGCTGAGACGCCGCTACGATCTGGCCGAGAAGGTGACGGAGCATACCCAGAACTTCTCCAACACCCTCAAAGAGGTATACGACCTCGAGCGCATTCTGCGGCGCATCAAGCTCGGCAAGCTCCATCCGTTCGAGATCGTCTACTTGCACGATTCGCTCAAAGCCCTCGAACAGCTGGTATGGGAAGCCAAAGGTGTGGGTGTCGAAGTCGAAGAGGATCTGCGGGTGCAGATCGAGAGTTTCGCACGGGAGCTGGAGAAGACCTTCGTGCTGGAAGAGTGCGGAAAATATCGCCGCGACCAGATCGAGAGCAACATCTTTCAGCCCGGCATCAATCTCTTTGTCGACCAGATTGTCGAGGAGAACAGAAAAGAGCTCGACAAACTGGAAGCGGTGCGGCTGCATATCGAAAATTTTTTCGAACGGGGCGAAAAGAACGATACGGAGTATGTCGGCATCGGGTGGCTCGAGAGCGAAGGGTACTTCCTGAATGTCACCCGTACCCGTTTCGGGATGATCGAGAAGGATCTGATGGAGAGTTTTTTGCTGCTGGAGGGCAACCACTACTTTCTGCGTGACTTCAACTACAAAAAGCTCAAAAACAGCGTCAAGATCACGTCGAAGCTGATCGACGACATCTCGAAGGTGATAATGGCCAACCAGGCACGTATCGTGGCGTTGATAAAACAGAGTTATGTCGAGTCGCTGGAACTGCTCGAAAAGCGTTATGCGCAGCTGCTGGAGCAGATTATCGCATTTGTCGGACGTTTCGATGTGGCGATCGCGACGGCTCGGGCGGCGCAGCAGTACAACTATGCCCGGCCTGAAATTCTCGGCCGACAATCGGAAAAGGAGCAGACGCTGGAGTTTGTCGGGCTTCGCCATCCGCTGATCGAATCGCGCGAAGAGAACGGTATCTACATCCCGAATGACCTGCTGATGGGCGATCTGCCCGAAACGCTCGAACACGACCACGTCACGCTGCAGTCGAGCGACGGTCAGCCCGTCAAAGGGGTCCTGCTCTATGGCATCAACTCCAGCGGCAAGAGTTCGTTGATGAAGAGTGTCGGTATGGCGGTTATCATGGCGCAGGCGGGCTTCTTTGTCCCGGCGGCTTCGATGCGCTTCCACCTTTTCGACAAGCTCTTTACCCGCATCGTCAGCAAAGACAACCTTTACAAAGGGCTCAGCACCTTCGCGATCGAAATGATGGAGCTCAAAAATATTTTCAACCGTGCCGGTCGCGGGTCACTGGTGCTGGGTGACGAGATCAGCCACGGAACCGAAACGGAATCGGCTCTGGCGATCGTGGCGAGTGCGGTGAAACGGCTCTATCAGCTCGATACGCTCTTTATCGTCGCGACGCATCTACACAAACTGACCGAACTGAAAACCGTAACCGAGCTGAGGGGGATTGTCTTTTTACATCTCGGGGTTGAATATGACGAAGCGAAAGACGCTCTCGTCTACAACAGGAAACTGATGCCAGGCGTGGGAAGCACACTCTATGGGCTGGAGTTTGCGAAGTCGCTTCATATGGACAAGAGCTTCATCGAGACCGCCTACGAGATTCGTGAATTGCTTGGCGATGAGGGGAGGGGATTGAAGCGGCTGAAAAAGAAGAAGCGCAGCCGCTACAACAAAGAGCTCTATCTGAGCAGCTGTGCGCTTTGCGGTGCACCGGTCGATGAGGTCCACCATATCGCCCCACAAGCGGAAGCGGATGAAGCGGGGCGCATCGGCCATTTTCATCAAAACCATCGCTACAATCTGATTCCTTTATGTAAGAAGCATCACAAGATGGTTCACGAAGGGAGAGTGATTATTCAGGGATTTGTGATGACCGATGCCGGGTTACAGTTGCGCTACAGTGAAAATGATGTATAATCTTTGCTACTAATCCAAAATATTAAGGAGATCCCATGAGTCTGCCTGCCATCGATATCCCGGTACAGCTTCCGTTTGAAGTGCCTCTGTTGGTCCACCCGATCTTCGTCCATTTCGCGATCGCGATCCCTATTATCGTACTGTTGATCGAACTGGTCAACATCAAAGCGAAAAAACCGGCTGTGAGCATCACATCGCTCTTTTTGCTTACATTGCTGATAATCGTCTATATCGGTGCCTTTTTTGCAGGTAAAGCGGACGGTTCGGAAGCCTTTGCGCTGCTCACGCCGGAAGCGAAAGAGGAGTTGAAGTTTCACAAACTGCTCGGTACCTATCTCGTTTACGGGACGCTGATCCTTTTTCTTCTCAAAGCATTGGCGATGCTCGTCAAAAAGAGCTGGGCGCGTGACTTTTTCCTCGTTTTTCTGGTCGTTTTTATCGGTGTCATGTTCAAGCAGGGCAAAGATGGCGGTGAATTGGTTTACGAGTACGGTGTGAACGTCAAAGCCGTGACCGAAGTACAGAACAAACTCGATGATATGCAGTACGATCTGGACGACCTGAAAGCGGAATTGAAAAAAGTGAAAGAGGAGTGCGCCGCGAAGGAAGAGGGTGCCGCCGCACCGGCAGAATCACAGGAGGCCGCTCCGGCAGAAGTTGAAAACGCGGCGCCCGCGTCTGAAGAGAGTTCTTCTGAGCCTGAACACGAAGCGGCGCCGGAGCAAGAGAGTACTCATGAAACGCCTGCCGCATCGGAACACGAGAGTGCACCGGCACAGACGCATGAAGAATCCGCCCCCGCCCAAGAAAGTCACGAAACGGCTCCTGCAGAGCACGAAAGCGCCCCGGCAGAGGAAGCTGCACCGAGCCATGAGAGCGAATCGGAAAATACGACACCGGTCCATATTCCGACCCACTGATGGCGTCCAAGCGGCCACTTCCTTTTATCCTTCCCGCCTCTTTGGACGAGAGGCGGCGCTCTCGGGAACTTCGGCGCCATAAAATCAAACCCGCCAATATCGCCCGCATTTACGAGGGTGACGGTTGGGTTCTCTACATCCCTACGAAGAAGAGCTACTTCAAACTTCCCAAAGTCATGATACCGAGCCGAGAACTCGAGCATCGCATCAAAACGATCCATGCCTATATCGAAGAGTACAAGGGGCTGATCGATGTCGAGCGGCGTGCGGAGATGGATGCGCAGATCAGGGAGATTCGCTCCATAAGCGGGAAAGAGCGAGAAGTCTACGGACGGGCGATTCTGGGGCTCAGGGGACGGAGTGTGGGGCGGAAGTTCGATCTCTATCTCTACCGTTTCAGCCGTGACCGGATCATCGAAACGGAGATCGGCAGTGGAGATATCGTGCTGATCAGCCGGGGTGATCCTCTCAAGAGCGATCTCACGGCCACGGTGATGCATGTGGCGAAAAACTTCGTGGAGGTTGCATTTTCGCAGAAACCGCCGCCATGGGTGAAGGAGGGTGTCAGACTCGATCTTTTCGTCAACGACGTGACATTCAAGCGGATGGAAAACAATCTGGAGAGAATACGCCACATCGAGTCTCCCTTTTCGCAGCTTCGCGATATCGTGCTGGGACTGGCAGTTGCAAAACCGGCGAAAATCGTCTCTTTCGATTCGCAGAACGAGCGATTGAACGAGAAACAGCATGTCGCTGTCGCAAAGGCGCTTGGCGCCAAAGAGATCGCACTCATTCACGGACCACCCGGGACCGGAAAGACGACGGCGGTCGTCGAAGCGGTCGTACAGTTCGTCAAAGCCGGGAAAAAGGTGCTCGCAGCGGCGGATTCGAACGTGGCGGTCGACAACATGCTCGAAAAACTGGCGGAAAAAGAGGGCATCGATCTCGTGCGTATCGGCCATCCGGCCCGTGTCGGCGAGAAGCTCGAGAAGTATGCACTCTTTTCGCGTATCGAGGCCGACCCACGGACACAGAAAGTCAAAGCGATGCTCGAAGATGCCCAGAAACTGGTCGAAGTACGTAACCGGTACAGCAAGCCGACGCAGGCACGCCTGCGGGGAATGTCGAAAGAGCGTGTCAAGACATTGGCCGCGACCGGAAGAGCGTACCGTGGCGTCGATGTGAAAACGATCCAGTCGATGGCACAGTGGATCAAAGAGGATGAGAAGGTCGAGCGTTTTTACGCTGCCATCCGCGAACTCGAAACCTCCATTATCCGCGATATTATCGGCGGTGCCGATGTCGTTCTCTCGACGAACGGGATGATCGGTGCCGAAATGCTCGAAGGCTTCACGTTCGATGTCGCCGTCATCGACGAAGCGAGTCAGCAGATGGAGCCTTCGACACTGCTACCGATGATGCGGGCGAAAAAGGTGGTTCTCGCCGGAGACCATAAACAGCTCCCTCCGACGGTGATCAGTAATCTCGACATTCTCAAACACTCTCTCTTCGAGCGGTTGATGGAGCGCAGCGATACGCCGCAGACTATGCTCGAAGTGCAGTACCGGATGAACGAGAAGATCATGGAGTTTCCGAACCTGCTTATGTACGCAGGAAAGCTGAAAGCGGACGAGAGCGTAGCCCATAGAAAATTGAGACTGGAAGAGGTACCGGAGAGCAGGTTGCTTGCAGAGATGTTCGCCCCCGACGTTCCACTCCTTTTTGCTGATACCGTGGATCTCGATGCCGATGAAGTTTTGCAGCCGCGTGCGACCTCGTATGAAAACCCCGTCGAGGCCGAATGGGTGATGAATGCGGTCAAAGCGTTGCTTGAAGGGGGCGTCGAGGCAGATGAGATCGGTATTATCACACCCTATCTGGCACAGGTCAAAAGAATTCGTCAGATGCTCGAAACGGAAGGATTGAAGGTGGAAGTCAAGAGTGTCGATGGATTTCAAGGACGTGAGAAAGAGGCAATCGTCATCTCATTTGTCCGTGCGAACATCGCAAAGGAGATAGGCTTCGTCAAAGATAGACGCCGCCTCAATGTCGCGATGACACGCGCCAAAACGAAACTCATTATGATCGGCAATAGACCGACCCTCGAAGCCCACGATCCGTTCGATCGGCTGTTCGATTGGCTGAAGACCCAAAAAGGCGCATCGATACGCCTTTTTAACGATTAATAGAACCTGTAGATCTCCTCCATCAGATTGTCGAAGGTGACATCTTCTCCGCCTTGGCGTAAAAATTCGTTCAATGCCTTTTCACTCGCTTCCATGCCGCCCTCTTTTTCGATTTCCGTCAATTTTTTGTAAAGAGGGTCGAGAAGCTCTTTGATATGTTTCGATACCGCTTTTCTGTAGGCTTTGTAGCCGGTGATCTCTTTCGTGTTGATGTCACGGATGATCTCGAAATGGGTGAAGACCCAGTAGTATCGGCCGTCTTTGGCCAGGTTCTTTATGACGGCCGTGATATTTTTCCCTTGCTTGATGCGGTCCCAGAGCAGTTTGAAGGCGATTTTCGGCATATCCGGATGGCGGACGATGTTGTGCGGCTGTCCGATAAGCTCCTCTTTTGTATAACCTGATATTTCGGCAAAGTAGTCGTTGCAGCCGGTAATGATTCCTTTCGTATCGGTCTCGCTTTCGATATATTTGGTATTGTCGAGTTGAATCTCTTCATTCCGGGGTTGCGGTCGTTCGTGTTGCATATTCGGATCCTTCTCAAAAGATTAGTTTAAATTATTTATACTATAAACATGGCGATAAATTATTGACATAAGTCAAGAAAAATTAACAAAGAATTAACTATTATTTTAACATGCAGTTTGAATTTTCTATTTAAATAGGGAATTCAGCCTGTTATCTCAGGAAAATTTAAGAAGGAGGCAGTATGAGTTCGATCGTCAAGAAGCTATCGATGGTAGCGATCGGAACGATGGTGGGTGTGTCGATGGCCTCCGCGAGTTCAGAGCTTGAAAAAGTGATGAAAGAGCGGGGACTGACGCAGCAGGATCTGCTGGCGGCAGCCAAGACATATACGCCAAGCGGCGGACGTGACAAATATATCGTATTCAGTTCGGGCGGACAGTCGGGGCAGATCATGGTATATGGCGTACCGTCCATGAGGATTCTCAAATATATCGGTGTGTTTACCCCGGAACCATGGCAGGGGTGGGGATACGACGACGATACGAAAAAGGTTCTCGCACAAGGGAAGATTCGAGGGAAGCAGATCACGTGGGGCGATACGCACCACCCGGCGATTTCCGAAACCGACGGAAAATATGACGGAAAATGGCTCGTCATCAACGACAAAGCCAATCCGCGTATCGCTGTCATCGATCTCGCCGACTTCGTGACGAAGCAGATCGTCGTCAACCCGGTCTTCAAATCGGACCACGGCGGGGCTTTCTTCACGCCCAATAGCGAGTACATTCTCGAAGCGTGCCAGTACGGTGCACCGCTGGACAACAACTACCACCCGATGGAAGAGTACAAAGAGACCTATCGCGGCGGTGTGACGGTCTGGAAGTTTGATCACAAACATGGAAAGATTCTTCCGGAAAAGTCGTTCACGATCGAGATGCCGCCCTATATGCAGGATTTGAGCGATGCGGGTAAAGAGGCGAGCTACGGCTGGGGCTTCACCAACTCCTTCAACTCCGAAATGTATACCGGCGGTATCGAAAAGGGCCTTCCTCCGTTCGAAGCGGGATGTAGCCGTAACGATACCGACTACCTTCATGTCTACAACTGGAAGAAACTGGCGAAATTGGCCGAAAATCCGAAAAACGTCAAGATCATCAACGGCCATAAAGTTGTGCCGATCGATGTCGCCGTCAAGAACAACGCGCTCTTCCTGGTTCCCGAACCGAAATCTCCGCACGGCGTCGATGTGAGCCCGGACGGCAAATATATCGTCGTCTGCGGTAAACTCGATACCCATGCGACGGTCTACAGTTGGGACAAGATCAAAAAGGCGATCGATCATAAAGATTTCGTCGGTAAAGACCCGTATGGTATTCCGATCATCGATATGAAGAAAGCGGCACACTGCCAGGCGGAACTGGGCCTCGGGCCACTCCACAACCAGTATGGATCGAAGTGGAAAACGGATGGCGAGATCTATACGTCACTCTACGTCGACAGCCAGGTCGTCAAATGGAACTATCTGACCTGTAAAGTCGAAGACCGCGTCAACGTCAACTACAACATCGGCCACCTCTGCGGTATGGAGGGTAAAACCGAAGATCCTCAGGGCGAGTACATCATCGCACTGAACAAACTGGCGATCGACCGATTCAACAATATCGGGCCGCTGCATCCGCAGAACCACCAGCTGATCGACATCCGCGGCAAGAAGATGCAACTTCTGTACGATATGCCGATTCCTCTCGGTGAGCCGCACCAGGCCGTCGCGATCCGTGCGAGCAAACTGCATCCACATGTCCGCTACAAAATGGGTACCAATCCGTTTACCGGAAAGATCCATAAAGGTAAAACGCTTGCGGGACAGGAGAAAATCGTACGCAAAGGGAACCATGTCTATGTCTACGGTACCGTTGTCCGCTCCCACATCAATCCGGAGCACGTCACCGTCAACCTCGGCGATACCGTCACGTTCTACCTGACCAACCTCGAGCGTGCCGAAGACGAAACACACGGATTTACCGTCGACCAGTACAACGTCCATGCGTCGCTCGAACCGGGTAAAACGGTCGCTCTCACGTTCAAAGCGGACCGCGAAGGTGTCTTCCCCTACTACTGTACCGAGTTCTGTTCGGCCCTTCACCTCGAGATGATGGGATACCTGTTGGTCAAAGACCCGAGCAAGAAATATGTCTCCGCCCAGAAACTGAAAATGGCGAAAATGTCGCCCGAACAGCTCAAAGCGGAATACGACAAAATCGTCGCGACCAACGCCGCGACCGACAAAGTCATCCAGAGTGTCGTGAAGTTTCTCAAAGAGAACCATTACGAGAAATATCCGGTCGTCAAGCAACTGGTGGAAGATGCGCTCGATCAGTACGGCAAGATTCCGGAGCAGAAGAAGAAAGCCGATGAATATTTCAAAAAAGGCGATCTGGAAAAAGCGATTCTGTTCGAAAACATGATCTGGCAGTATATGGTCAAAACGGCGGATGTCGGTATCCGTGCACGAGATCTGTTGATCCGTAAAGTCGCGACACCGATGAGTGAAGCGGCCAAACGCGGTGAAGTCGCCTTCAACGAAGGCGGATGCGGCGGATGCCACGTCATCGGTAAAGTCTCTTCCGGACCGGATTTGACGGGTGTTCTCCAGCGCCATGAAAATGGTGAGAAATGGGTTGCCGAATTCATCAAAAATCCGGAACATAAATACAATGATCCATACATCCAGTCGATGATCAACTATTTCAATCTGCGTATGCCGAACCAGGGCATGAGCGACGAGGAAATCAAAGATATCATCGAGTACTTCAAATGGGTTGACGAAAACGCCAATCTGTTCTAATTCTCTCAGGATCCGGGGATTCCCCCGGGCCCTATCTACAAGATATACAGCCTTAAACGTAAATCCCTTTCAATCGTCTTTATAAAGCAGCATAAGGTGATTGCTTTTGCATAAAAGTACACATTTATACGCTTTATGCGATAATCGAATGTAGACGATCACTATTTTTTATATTCAGAGGAATAATTTTAATGCTTACCGCATTGAGTTTTACCAAAAGATATGTCCTGGCACTCGGGATCATCGCATTGTTGTCGACTTTGGCCTATTTCAATCTCAATCATATGATCGAGAGTCAGGTCGACGATGGTAAAATGATCAATATAAGTGGTAGGCAAAGAATGCTCTCCCAAAAAATTGCGTTGTTTTCAATTTACTACAAAACGAAATACCTCTTTGAAAATATTAAACTTATGGAGCATTCGCATAGATTGCTCGTTTCAAGCAAAATGTCGGACGAATTGAAAAAACTCTATTTCGAAGAACCGGTTCATTTGGATAAAAGAGTCAAAGAGTATCTTTTTCATGCAAAACGTTTTTATGAAAATCATGACGGCAGAAGTTTGAATTATGTTCTCAAACATTCGCAGAGCCTTCTTTATGATCTGGATCGGGCGGTATCGATCTATCAAAAAGAGGCGGAAATCAAAACCAAAAAACTGAAAAAAGTCGAATTCTTCATATTCGTTTTGACATTGATAACGCTCTTTTTCGAAGCTATTTTCATTTTTATGCCTGCCAACAGAAGCATCAACAAAAAAACGAAAGAGTTGACCGCGGAAAAAGATTATTCAAATATGATTATCGAATCGAGTGCCAATGCGATTATCGCATTGGACAAAGACCGCAAGGTGCAAACCTATAACAAGATGGCGGAAAAAATATTCGGATATACAAAAGAAGAGATGATCGGAGAAGATTCTCTTAAAAAGATCATTCCCAAAAAATATCGCAGGTTGCATGACCTTGGCTTGAGCAATTTTATGAAAAGCGGAAAATTGAAACATAGAGGCGAAGTGCTCGAGCTTGAAGGTTTGAGGAAAGATAACAAGGTATTCCCTATAAGAATCTATTTCGGTAAAACCAGCGATAAAGAAAATGTCTCTATCGTGGCGAACATTCAGGATATCAGCAAAGAGAAACTCAAGGATACCATCGTACAGCAACAAGCGAAATTTGCAGCTTTGGGTGAAATGATCGCCATCATTGCCCATCAGTGGCGACAGCCTTTGGCGCAATTGAATTTCAACTGTATGTATATAAGAAAAAAACTGAAAGATGATGAACTTAAAAAGGAGATAAGCAAAAACGAAGAGATCATAGCGTTTATGTCTGAAACGATTTCAAGTTTTGAGGATTTTTATAAAAAATCGAAGCGTGAAATATTCCATCCGGAAAAATCGATCGCTCAGGCGCTCAAGCTGCTCGAATCGTTATTCAAACTCAATCAAATCGAACTGGTAAAAGATTTTCGAAGCGGTGCAACCGTTTACGGAAGCATCAACAGTCTGGCCCAGGTGGTACTCTCGATTCTGCAAAATATGATCGATGTTATAAAACAGAGAGAGATTCAAAATCCTGTAATAAAGATAGTATTGAAAGAGCGCTCCGATGAAGAGGTGGAATTGACGATAGCCGATAACGCTGGAGGAATTATCGTCAAACCGATCGAAGAGATTTTCGAACCGTTCAAAAGCAAAAAAACGGTTCCCTCGACAGGGATAGGACTTTATATGTCGAGATTGATCATAGAAGAGAAATTCAAAGGATGCATCACTGCCCGTAACATCGATGAAGGCGCGATGTTCACCATCATCCTTCCAAAGACGAAGGTACTCCCGGATTAATCGATCATATATCCCAACTTGCCGACAGTTTTTATGATGTCGCAATCCAGTTTCTTTCGAAGTTTGAAAACCAGGTTTTTAAGGGCGGAAGGAGGGACTTCATCATACATATAGAGTTTGTCTTCTATGGTCTGTTTCGTTACCAAAGAGCCTCTGTGCTCGATCAAAAGCTCGAAAAACTCTATCTCCTTTGCCGTCAATTTGATCTGTTTCTCGTTTATCGATATATTTTTGTTTTTATAGTCGTAGAGACAACCGTTTTTCAATTCTATCAGAATATTTGTCTGAACATTCGCGGATATAATTCGGGAACAGTCCGTGAGGACTTTGGTGAGATCACTCTCTTTTATCGGTTTTATCAGATATTCGACCAAAGAGAGTTTGATGGATTCAAGCAGCAATTCCTGATTGGCATAGGCACTCGTTACGATAACCGGCGTTTTTTTGTCTTTTTCCCTCAGCCTCTTTATGAATTCGAGGCCATTCAGTTTTGGCATTTTTATATCGGTAATGATAATGTCGGGACGATGTTTCAGGTACAGCTCATAGGCATCCATGCCATTACTCGCTTCATAAACGGTATCTACATAAAGAAGAAGGATTTTTTTAAAGATTTCTCTCAATCCTTCATCGTCTTCCGCGAGTAAAATAGAGCTGTTTTTAAGAACAAGTTCACTTTCATTTTTCATAAGATGCAATTTTATCATAAAAAAAGAGAATACTTTTCAAGATAAAAAGTTTCTTTTGAGTCGCTTTTAATGATTTTTTTTAGCAGCGACTCAAAAGAAACCGACACTGGAGTACAATAGTGATGTCGGTATTTAACATAGAATTAACAAGGATCCATTTTGAAAAAATGGATCGAGTTTGGAATTGTCGGTTTAGTCGTCTGAGTGTTTTGAAAGAAGGTTCAAACGACCAAATCGATCTAAAAACGATAAGGTCGTGTTCATTGAAAACCCATCGTTTTTACAAGGCTGTTGCAAAACAGGAACATCCCCTCCGACATAGTGTATCTTGACAGTATGGTAAGACGTGAATCGAGCAGAGTAGTCTCTGCGACACGGATGGCACGCCAACAAGTGACAATAGATGACAAGCCTCACATGACAATATCCAAGATACTACCCCCTCCTCGCTATCTTGCAGATCAGCTACTTTATACATGAAAAATAGAAAACTGTTTTGAGCCAGCTTTCGCAAAAACGATGGGTTTTCAATGAACATGACCTTATTGTAGTGGTTTGGTTGAGAATATTTCAAGAAGGAGGCAGTATGAGTTCGATTGTCAAGAAGCTATCGATGGTAGCGATCGGAACGATGGTGGGTGTGTCGATGGCCTCCGCGAGTTCAGAGCTTGAAAAAGTGATGAAAGAGCGGGGACTGACGCAGCAGGATCTGCTGGCGGCAGCCAAGACATATACGCCAAGCGGCGGACGTGACAAATATATCGTATTCAGTTCGGGCGGACAGTCGGGGCAGATCATGGTATATGGCGTACCGTCCATGAGGATTCTCAAATATATCGGTGTGTTTACCCCGGAACCATGGCAGGGGTGGGGATACGACGACGATACGAAAAAGGTTCTCGCACAAGGGAAGATTCGAGGGAAGCAGATCACGTGGGGCGATACGCACCACCCGGCGATTTCCGAAACCGACGGAAAATATGACGGAAAATGGCTCGTCATCAACGACAAAGCCAATCCGCGTATCGCTGTCATCGATCTCGCCGACTTCGTGACGAAGCAGATCGTCGTCAACCCGGTCTTCAAATCGGACCACGGCGGGGCTTTCTTCACGCCCAATAGCGAGTACATTCTCGAAGCGTGCCAGTACGGTGCACCGCTGGACAACAACTACCACCCGATGGAAGAGTACAAAGAGACCTATCGCGGCGGTGTGACGGTCTGGAAGTTTGATCACAAACATGGAAAGATTCTTCCGGAAAAGTCGTTCACGATCGAGATGCCGCCCTATATGCAGGATTTGAGCGATGCGGGTAAAGAGGCGAGCTACGGCTGGGGCTTCACCAACTCCTTCAACTCCGAAATGTATACCGGCGGTATCGAAAAGGGCCTTCCTCCGTTCGAAGCGGGATGTAGCCGTAACGATACCGACTACCTTCATGTCTACAACTGGAAGAAACTGGCGAAATTGGCCGAAAATCCGAAAAACGTCAAGATCATCAACGGCCATAAAGTTGTGCCGATCGATGTCGCCGTCAAGAACAACGCGCTCTTCCTGGTTCCCGAACCGAAATCTCCGCACGGCGTCGATGTGAGCCCGGACGGCAAATATATCGTCGTCTGCGGTAAACTCGATACCCATGCGACGGTCTACAGTTGGGACAAGATCAAAAAGGCGATCGATCATAAAGATTTCGTCGGTAAAGACCCGTATGGTATTCCGATCATCGATATGAAGAAAGCGGCACACTGCCAGGCGGAACTGGGCCTCGGGCCACTCCACAACCAGTATGGATCGAAGTGGAAAACGGATGGCGAGATCTATACGTCACTCTACGTCGACAGCCAGGTCGTCAAATGGAACTATCTGACCTGTAAAGTCGAAGACCGCGTCAACGTCAACTACAACATCGGCCACCTCTGCGGTATGGAGGGTAAAACCGAAGATCCTCAGGGCGAGTACATCATCGCACTGAACAAACTGGCGATCGACCGATTCAACAATATCGGGCCGCTGCATCCGCAGAACCACCAGCTGATCGACATCCGCGGCAAGAAGATGCAACTTCTGTACGATATGCCGATTCCTCTCGGTGAGCCGCACCAGGCCGTCGCGATCCGTGCGAGCAAACTGCATCCACATGTCCGCTACAAAATGGGTACCAATCCGTTTACCGGAAAGATCCATAAAGGTAAAACGCTTGCGGGACAGGAGAAAATCGTACGCAAAGGGAACCATGTCTATGTCTACGGTACCGTTGTCCGCTCCCACATCAATCCGGAGCACGTCACCGTCAACCTCGGCGATACCGTCACGTTCTACCTGACCAACCTCGAGCGTGCCGAAGACGAAACACACGGATTTACCGTCGACCAGTACAACGTCCATGCGTCGCTCGAACCGGGTAAAACGGTCGCTCTCACGTTCAAAGCGGACCGCGAAGGTGTCTTCCCCTACTACTGTACCGAGTTCTGTTCGGCCCTTCACCTCGAGATGATGGGATACCTGTTGGTCAAAGACCCGAGCAAGAAATATGTCTCCGCCCAGAAACTGAAAATGGCGAAAATGTCGCCCGAACAGCTCAAAGCGGAATACGACAAAATCGTCGCGACCAACGCCGCGACCGACAAAGTCATCCAGAGTGTCGTGAAGTTTCTCAAAGAGAACCATTACGAGAAATATCCGGTCGTCAAGCAACTGGTGGAAGATGCGCTCGATCAGTACGGCAAGATTCCGGAGCAGAAGAAGAAAGCCGATGAATATTTCAAAAAAGGCGATCTGGAAAAAGCGATTCTGTTCGAAAACATGATCTGGCAGTATATGGTCAAAACGGCGGATGTCGGTATCCGTGCACGAGATCTGTTGATCCGTAAAGTCGCGACACCGATGAGTGAAGCGGCCAAACGCGGTGAAGTCGCCTTCAACGAAGGCGGATGCGGCGGATGCCACGTCATCGGTAAAGTCTCTTCCGGACCGGATTTGACGGGTGTTCTCCAGCGCCATGAAAATGGTGAGAAATGGGTTGCCGAATTCATCAAAAATCCGGAACATAAATACAATGATCCATACATCCAGTCGATGATCAACTATTTCAATCTGCGTATGCCGAACCAGGGCATGAGCGACGAGGAAATCAAAGATATCATCGAGTACTTCAAATGGGTTGACGAAAACGCCAATCTGTTCTAATTCTCTCAGGATCCGGGAACTTTCCCGGGTCCTGCAACAGCAACTGACCGAATAACCATATAATTATTCGTCAAAATTATTGATTATATGACTTGCTACTATAATTTGACTTGAATCAAATAATTATATGGTCGTTTTTGTGTATAATCAATTCCAATCTAGCAATGAAAGGAACCGAGCCATGAAGAGTTCACTGACGAAGGCCAGAATTTTTACACTGATCGCCTTTGGTATTTTGATGTATTGGTTTGTCATTCCGGCAGTATTTACACACGATGTCGTGGAGCTTGTACGTGCCGGGAAAGCGGATCAGATTCCGGAAATCTCCTATAAAGTGTGGAACTACTACCAGAAAGGGCAGTACGTCAGTACGACGACCCCCAAAGAGGCGGTAGGGGATCTGAAAAAGATGATCGAAGAGGATGCGGAGCTTTCGGTCGTGACGGCACCGATCTGGTATGTCGCGCTCGAAGCACCGAACTATCCGAAAGAGTCCTTTCCTGAAGGGATTCCGGTCTACTACCATTTCGACGGCTTCAGCGGTGACGTCCACGAAATGAATACGATCAACCACTATATCGGAATGGATCCGATGGAGCGCGGTGCACCGTATCTGCGGGCTTTTGCACCCTATGCACTGGTATTGGTGGCGCTTCTGATGGTCTATTATATGCTCTACGATGCAAAAATCCTCGACCTTTTGATGCTGATTCCGGTGACGTTGCCCGTGATCTTCCTGGGGTTCTATGCCTACTGGCTCTACTGGTTCGGCCACCATATGCATGCATGGGGGGCTTTCAAGATCAAGCCGTTCATGCCGACGGTTTTTGGAGACGGTAAGGTGGCGCAGTTTACGACCCACTCCTATCCAACGACCGGATTCTGGCTGCTGCTCGCCATCAGTGCATTGAGCCTGCTGGCGATCATTTCCAAACGTAAAGCTCGCAAGCTCGCGGCACAGGAAGTGTAAGGAGAGCGGGTGAAACGTGCGGTGTTGATGATGGTATCCATAATGGGACTGATGGCTTCGAACAGTTTGCAGGAGAATCTTCTGCAGCAAGCCATCGACCGTGCCGAATCGGGCTCCAAACTGGAGCTTCCGGCCGGCGAGTACCATGGAAACATCGTCATCGACAAACCGTTGATCATCGATGGAGTTGACCAAAAAGCCAAAATCGTTGGCGATGGAAATGGAACGGTTGTCACGATCAGGAGCTCCTACGTGACATTGAAAAACCTGACGATTCTGCACAGTGGGGAAGAACACGAAAGGGTCGATGCCGGTGTTTCCATCAAAGAGGCGGAGCATGTCACGGTCGACAACTGTAAAATTGACGACTGCCTCTTCGGTATCGATATGGAGCAGGTGCACCGTTCGCGGATAACGCGCAACTGGATCCGGTCGAAACCCTTTACGCTCGGTCTTCGGGGCGATGCCATTCGTGTCTGGTACAGCAACGACAACAATTTGAGCTATAACCATGTAACCCAGTCGCGCGATTTTGTCGTCTGGTATTCGCACGGCAACGTCATCGCCCATAACTTCGGAGAGTATGGCCGCTATTCGCTCCATTTCATGTATGCGGGGAAAAACGAAGTGCTCTACAATACCTATGAGCACAACTCGGTCGGCATCTTTTTCATGTATTCGCAGGATACCATCGCCATCGGCAATGTGGTTAAGAGCTCTTTGGGTACGACGGGGCTTGGCATCGGGCTCAAGGATGCCAGCAACTTTACCTTGAAAGACAATACCCTGATCTACTGTGCGAGGGGCATTTATATCGACCGTTCCCCTTTTCAGCCCGATCAGAACAATACGATCGAGGGCAACAAGATTCTCTACAATTCGGAGGGAATCCATTTTCACTCGTTGAGTATCTCCAACAATATCGTCGGAAATATATTCAAGGGTAATATCGAACATGTCGTCGACGACGACAAGGTGACGCTCCATTCGGTCAAGAATTTTTGGGATAGAAACTATTGGGATGACTATGAAGGATTCGATAAAGACAACGACGGCATAGGAGATACGCCATACAATCTCTTCTACTATGCGGATAAAATATGGCTTTTGAATCCGAACATCAAATTTTTCTACGCATCTCCAATTATCTCGATCATGAATTTTCTCGCCAGACTGGCACCGATTTCTCAACCGGTGATGCTGCTCAAAGACGCACATCCGGTCATGTATGAAAAAGATTTGGAAAAGGGGGTTGTTCAATGACACCTGAAGAGAAAAAACGACGCAAATTTATACAGCAGATGTCGGGACTCGGGGTACTTGGTCTTGTCGCTGCTGGAGGTATTCTAGGTGGGCCCTATCTGAAAGCGGCCGAGCCGAGACTGCGGCCGCCGGGTGCGGTGCCCGAAGAGGAGTATGTCGGCCTATGTATCAAATGCGGCCAGTGTCTACAGGTCTGCCCCTACGACTCGATTAAACTCGAAGATATCGACGGCAAAGCGGGTGTCGGAATGGCCTATATCGAACCCAGAGACCGCGGATGTTATCTTTGCGAAGCCTTTCCGTGCATTCTTGCCTGCCCGAGCGGCGCGCTCGACCACGAGCACGACAGCATCGAATTCATCCATATGGGCATCGCCGTCGTCCACGACCCGGACGGATGTCTTGCTAAGATCGGGAAGCCGGTGCCGGACAGTGCGATCGATAGAATCTACGAGCATACCAAAGTCATTACGCAAGAGGAGCGTCGAACCCACAAAGTCACGATCGATCCGAACGACCCGGAGAAGGTGGAGTTGCAAAAAGCGCTGCTGCAGAAGCTCGAAAAGCATCGGGGGGAAGAGGTGTGTACGATCTGTGCCGATTTGTGTCCGTTCCATCCGGATCATACACTGGCCATCGGCATGGTCGATGCCAAAGGGGGCGGAATGCTCCCTGAAATCCGTGAAGCGTGTAACGGCTGCGGTGCTTGTGTGGAGCTCTGCCCGGTTGACGTTATCAAGATCATTCCGCGTAAAACATACGCCGACATATATGGGGGAAAGGTAGAAAATGCATAAGTTTACAATGGTGGCGCTGAGTGCCGTGTTGATAGCCGGTCTGGCCGGCTGCGGCGAGAAGAAGAGCGAAGAGTCGAAATCGCAGTCACAACGGAGTGCACCACAGATCAAAGTGACGGCCGGAGCCGTCAAAAAAAGTGACGTTCAGCAGGAGTCGAAAGAGAATACGGGACAGTTCTACTACTCCTACAACAAAGAGAAAAACGCATCGGAAGAGGAGAAACGGCGTACGACACTCGATGCCTATCTCAATATCCGCTCCCCGTACGAGCGTGTGCAGATCGAGATGATGATCAACAAACTGAGCCGCGACTTCATCGTCAAATGTTCACCCTGTCACGACGATTACGCCAACGGTGTCATCGGTCCTTCGCTGTTGGACAAAGACGGAGATTTCATCTACAAAAGACTCTTGGCGTTCAAATCGGGTGAAAAAAAGAACGTTCTGATGAAGCAGCTGGTCGATCAGCTCGACGATGCGAAACTCAAAAGTATCGCGGACGAGATCGCGATATTCAACAAACAAATCCAGGAAATGAGAAAGGGTAGACAATGATTCGACATATTATCGCGGCGATTGCGACACTGCTCGCACTTTGGGCTATGGTTTTCATGTATCAGCTCGATCAGAAAGCGGAACGCTTCAGGCAGATACAGGAAATTATCGAGAAGTCGAAGCAGGAAGTGCCTGTGCAGAAGACGACACAGCCGATCCAACAGATCGAAGAGTCGAGCGTGGAAGAGCAGATGAAGAAAGAGGAAGACGAAGTCGCCAAGAAACTCAAGGCGCTCAGAGAGCGTGCGGGAAGTGCGATGGCGTTCAAAGTGAGTCCGCTCTACAAGCAGAAATGTTCATCCTGCCACGGGGTCAACGGTGAAGGCGCCATCGGGCCGAGCCTTATCGGAAAGAGTGAAGCCGATCTTTACAAAGCGTTGACCGATTTCAAGAGCGGCGTGCGCAAAAACTATGTCATGTATGGGCTTCTCGCCAAAATGTCGGATGCCGATTTGAAAGCGTTGAGTGAAGAGATCGCGACGTTCGAAGAGAAACTGAAAGCGGCTGCCGAGTAGCGTGAACCGTTCCATTAACAAAAGGATAGAGAATGGATAGATATAACAGTAGTATTCGCGATATCATCCGTGCCCCATTTTTGTCCACCTTCTATTACAGGACGAAAACGGGTAGCGTTCGTCCAACCTGGCGTTTTTGGCGTTGGATGAGCGTCATCGTCATCAATATCGCGTTTTTTATATCGTATCATGTCGACGTGCAGCTGCTCGAAGGGACGATGAACGGTTCGAGGCTTTTGGGGTTCCACCTGATCGATCTCTTTACAGCCATCGAAACCTGGGCGGCGACGCACGTGATCCACACCAATATGATTATCGGTTCGGTCACGATCGCCGTTTTTTACCTGCTGGTCGGGGGCAAGTCGTTCTGTGCATGGGCATGCCCATACGGCATCCTCAGCGAAATCGGTGAACATATCCATCAAAAGCTGGTGACGAAAAAGATGATCAAAGAGCGGAACTGGGACCCACGCATCCGTTTCGCGTTCTGGGCCGTCATCATCGTGGTGACGTTTATCGACGGTTTTTTGATCTTCGAAGTGGTCAACCCGATCGGGATTTTGAGCCGCTTTATCGTCTATGGGTGGAGCCTGGCGATCGTCTGGGTTCTCGTGATCCTGCTTTTCGAAATCTTCTACTCACGACGTATGTGGTGCCGCTACATCTGTCCTGTAGGAACGACCTACAACCTTCTTGGATGGATCAGCGCGACGAAAGTGCAGTGGGATATGGACAAGTGCGACCACTGCGGCGCTTGTTTGAACGCCTGTTTCGAAAATCATGTGATAGAATTCATCAAGCCGAAATATGACAAGGAGCGGAAGGAGAAGGGTGTCACGAAGCAGATTGTCGTCAATGGTGACTGTACGCTTTGTGCCCGCTGTTTCGACGTTTGTCATACCGATGCCTACAACTTTACATTCCGATTGAAAGATTTGGTCTGATGAAAAACATCGTCGAAGTACGCAACGTTACAAAAAAGTTCATGGGTGCCAAAGTGCTCGATGATGTCTCTTTGCAGATACGGCTCGGCGACAAGGTCGCGATGATGGGCCCCAACGGTGCCGGGAAAACGACACTCGTCCGTTCGATTCTCGGATTCTACCATGTCGACAGCGGATCGATTCGTGTCGAGGGGTATGACCCGATTGTCGCACGGGTGGACGTGTTGAGACATATCAGCTTCATTCCTCAGCTTCCGCCACCGGTAAAGCTGAATATTTCGGAACTTCTGACCTATGTCGAGCGAAGCACCGGCACGGCAAAGGAGGAGATCGTTTCGCAGGCCGATGCGATGGAACTGGATGTCGAAAAACATATGGCAAAACCCTTTTTCAAACTCTCCGGCGGCATGAAGCAGAAACTTCTCATCGCGATCGCACTGGCGAAAAAGAGCCGGCTTCTCGTATTCGACGAACCGACGGCCAACCTCGATCCCAAAGCGAGAGACCACTTTTACCGGCTTCTCTCTTCGATCGATTACGACCATTCCACCATTTTCATTACCCATCGCGTGGAGGAGATCGAGGGATTGGCGAACAGAAAAGTCTACATGGATCTTGGAAAGGTCATGGAAGATGAACCGATTTAAAGCGCTTTTCGCACTCTTGATCGGCACATGGCTGGTGACGACGTTCGGAGGGTGTGAGAAAAAAGATTGGCGTCAACCCGAAAAGGTGCACTGGGACCGTGATATGTGCGAGCGGTGCAAAATGGCGATCAGCGAGCGCAAATACGCCGTCGATGTGGTCGATCCGAAAACACACAGACACTATAAGTTCGACGATATCGGATGTGCGATTTTGTGGTTCGAAGAGGAGCATCTGCCCTGGGGCGATCAGGCGATCATCTGGGTCAAGGATGCCAAGACGGGAGCGTGGATCGATGCGAGAAAAGCATGGTACTCGACCGACAAAATCACACCGATGGGGTATGGGTTTACCGCCTATAAAAACAAAGAGGATGCCGGAAGCGGCGAAGTGATCGACTTCGATGAGGTCAAACGGCGTGTCATCAAGATAGGACGATAATGAAGCAATCGTCGATCGTTTCTCTCGTCGACGACGAAGCTTCAGTGAAAGGAATTTCTTTGGGGACGTGTTCACAAAGAGAGGAGATATTTAATCGATGAAAAATATTGGATTGATAGCCTACCTGGATATCAAAGAGAGCCTGCGGGCGAAGTGGTTCTATGTCTATGCCTTCGTATTCGGCGGACTGATGGGGCTCTTTTTCATCAGCGGCATTACCGATGCCGTGGTGATGGGGTTTACGGGACTCAGCCGCTTGCTTCTCGTTTTTATGCAGGTGACGGTGATCATTTTGCCGATTTTCATCCTGATCACCACGGTAAAATCGATATCGGCCGACCGTGAGAGCAATGTACTCGAATATATGCTTTCGTTTCCGATCTCGCTAAAAGCCTACTATTGGGGCAAGATCCTCGGCCGTTTCATGACGGTCTTTCTTCCGGTCATCATCGCACTCTTTATCGGCGTGGCGTGGGGGCTTACCAAGGGAGGCGCACTGCCATGGGCGATGGTGTTTCTCTATTCCGGACTCATTTTTTCGATCTGTACGGTGTTTCTGGGGATCGCCTTTTTTATCTCGACACTCGTCAAGTCCCACGATGTCGCACTCGGGCTGTCGTTTACCGTCTGGATTCTTCTGCTCGCCTTTATCGATGTCGCGCTGATCGGGCTCATGATGCAAAACAGAGTGCCTGACGGCGTGATTATCACAATCGCGATGCTCAATCCTCTGGAAGCGTTCCGTATCGGGGCGATCGCGCTTTTCGATCCGGAGCTGACTGTGATCGGGCCCGTCGCATACTATCTTCTCGATACACTGGGCCATACATTCCTGATGGTCTATGCGATTCTCTATCCGATTGTCCTGGGTGCGATATTTGCATTGCTCGGGTACGTTTCGTTCAGGAAAAGAGACCTGCTGTAGAAGGTGTAAGGCGCGAGTGCGGGGCAATGTCCCTCAAATTTTGAATGAGTGAAGAAAGAGGAGGTTGAATGAGACGAATATTTTTGGCACTGTTGCTGATCACGTCGGTTATGTTTGCGGCCGATAGTGCCTGGGGCGACAAACCGAACGAGCGTGATCCGGTCTATCAGCTGATGATCGACAAATTCCCGAAGTTCGAAACCGAGATGATTCTCAAAAACGGAAAACATATCCGTTTTTGCTGCGTCAAGGCGATGATGAATTTCTATTACCACCCTGAAAAGTATCCGGAGTATGGGGTGAAAGATCGGACCGAAGTCGACAAGATGTACGTCAAAGACTATCTCGGTGGTGAAAGGGTTCCCATAGAAAAGGCATGGTTCGTTTTCGGAAGCCGCCTCACAGGCCCCCATGGGGATGACCTGATTCCTTTTTCATCCAGAACGAAAGCCGAACTCTTCGTCAAAAGATACGGCGGAACTCGGATTATGGATTTCGATGAAATGGGCAACAAAGGATACGGGCTGATCCGCTATCTCGATATGTGACTTAACGCGATATTAACATCGGTTGGGTAAGATTTTCCATGAATACAATGAAATGGAGTTGAAGAGATGAAAAGATTTGTAGTGCTGATCGTAACGGTGCTTTCGCTGACGGCGATGGCATCGGCCGCGGGTTTCAGCAAGATGGCGGAGGGCAAACCGCAGTTGATTCAGTCAGGGCCGCAGAAAATGTGGTGTCCGGTGTGTGGCATGAATCTGAAGATGTTCTACAAAACTTCCCACGCGGCCGTTTTGAAAGACGGCACGAAAAAACAGTACTGTTCCATACGCTGTCTTGCCGCCGACTGGCCCAATATAAAAGAGAATGTTGAAAAGATTCTCGTCGTCGATGCAAAAACCGGAGAGTTGATCGATGCGAAACGGGCCCGTTATGTGGTGGGTTCGAAAATCAAAGGGACGATGAGCATGACGAGCAAAATCGCTTTCGCAAAGCTCGAAGATGCCGAAAAGTTCCAGAAAAAGTATGGTGGGAAGATCGTAGATTTCGATGCGGCTTTCAAGATGGCGCAAAAGGCGTTGGCGAAAGATTCGATGATGATCGCCAGGAAGAAGCAGACCAAAATGTATCCGATGGGTGAGAGGATCTACAAAAAAATGTGTCAGCCGATCGATGTTTCCAAATTTGCACACATCAACGATCTCAAAGCGGCGATTAGAAGTGAAAAGCTCTGCAAACCGATGAAGGAGAAGCAGCTGCAGGCGGTGGCGCTCTATCTTTGGGATGTCAAAGGCGGCCATGCCGACGATATGATGAAAGGGTGCCGCTGTGACATGAATAGAGGCCGTATGCCGGGCTGCAAAGGCAAAATGGGTGCGGCACAGCCGGCTGCAGGACCCGACCTGAGCAAGCAGGAAAAATGCCCGGTTTGCGGTATGTTCGTCTACAAACATCCCAAATGGGCCGCGTTTATCTATTACGAAAAGAATGGAAAACTGGCACATCTGGCGTTCGACGGTGTCAAAGATTTGATGAAGTTTTACTTCGAACCCGAGAAATGGGGCGATTACGGGGATATCAAAAAGCATATCAAAAAGATTGTCGTGCGTGACTACTATACACTCAAGCCGGTCTGGGCGAAAGCGGCGTGGTATGTCGTCGGCAGTGATGTCTATGGGCCGATGGGGAACGAATTGATCCCTTTCAAAACGAAAGCGGCGGCGGAGAACTTCATGAGAGACCATCACGGTAGGAAAATTCTCCGTTTCGATGAAATCACGAAAGAGCTCGTCTACAAACTGGATGAATAGGCGTATCGGACACTTTTCGGTTATGAGTGCACTGCTCCTGTCTGTGATGGTGGGAGAGATGCTCTATTTCGAAGCGGAAAAGAGTGTGTCGAAAGCGACTGTCGCTACAAAAAATGCGTTTGTCGCAATGGTACAGCTTCCGGATCTCAGTGTCGCGACGGAAGCGAGGTTTATCCGTTTTCGTTCCCTCTCCGATCTCTACTCTCCGTTCAATGAGGGGCCCGAGCTTCTGGACTATTTTCCAGCATCGTTCACCTATGCACCTTCCCATATCGAAAAACTGGTACCATCGAGGATCGTCGGCCAATGAAAAATCTATTTGCATTCGCACTCAGCTCTTTGATGCGGCGAGGAAGCAAGAACCTTTTCATTTTCGTTATTTTCGCGCTGATGATCTTCATTCTCGCATCGATCTTCATGATCACCCATTCGCTCAAAGTCGAGATGTTCACGACACTCGAAGCGTTGCCCGATATTACGGTACAGCGCGTCGTAGCCGGTAAGCAGACCGACATCGAAGCCGACAGAAGCGAAACCATTGCCCGGATATTCGGCGTGAGCGACGCGATACCCAGGGTCTGGGGTTATTACTATTTTCCGAAAGCCGGAGTCAATTTCAGTATCGTCGGAGTCGAAGCGTTTGGAAAACAGTATAAAAAAGAGCTCGATATGGTAGCCGACACCTATGCGGAGGGGCTGGTCGAAGAGGATACGATGATCGTGGGCCAGGGGGTTTACGAAACGCTGAAACGGAACTTTTTCAACGACTACTTCTATTTCGTCAAGCCCGACGGGGAGTTGACGAAGGTGACGGTCGGAGGTGTCTTCAAGCCGGCGACGACGCTCGAGAGCAACGATATCATCGTGATGGAGAGCTCTCTGGTTCGGGATATTTTCGGAATGGAAGAAGGCGCGGCGACCGATATCGTCGTTCATGTGGCCAACCCCGAAGAGGTGGCGACGATCGCCAAAAAGATCGGTGAACACTATCCCGATACCCGCGTCATCACCAAAGAGGATCTGCGCATCAGCTACCAGAACGTCTTCGACTACAAAAGCGGCATCTTCCTGGCACTCTTCATCATCGCCATCTTCACCTTTTTCATCATTATCTACGACAAAGCGAGCGGACTCAGCAGTGAGGAGAAACGCGAAATCGGCATCCTCAAAGCGCTGGGCTGGAAGATTGGCGACATCCTGAATGTCAAGTTTTTCGAGGCTGCCGTCATCTCCGTGGGTGCCTATTTTCTGGCCGTGACGCTGGCGCTTGGCTACGTCTTCGGCCTCGGCGCGCCGTTGATGCGGGATCTGTTTATGGGCTATTCGGTGCTCAAGCCTCCCTTCGATCTGCCCTTTGCGCTCGACGGTGGGACGCTGGCGCTGATCTTTTTCACGACGGTCCCGGTTTATATCGCCGCGACGCTGATTCCTTCATGGAAGGCGGCGACACTTGAGGCGGATGAGGTCATACGATGATGATGGATTATGAATGATTGAAGTCAAAAATGTAACGAAGGTTTTTAATCAGGGTAGGCCCAACGAGATGACGGCACTGCGGGATGTCTCCTTCGAAGTGGGGGAGAACGAGCTCGTCATTTTGAAAGGGCCCAGCGGGAGCGGGAAGAGTACGGTGCTTTCGCTCATCGCGGCGCTGCAGAAACCGACCTCGGGGGAGGTGATCGTGGAGGAGACGCGGGTGTCGAAACTTCCCGACGATTTCGCTTCGCTCTTTCGGCGCGAAAAGATCGGCTTCATCTTTCAGAAGTTCAATCTCATTCCGACGCTTTCGGTGTTCGACAATATCGTGACACCGCTGATTCCCGAAAAGCTGAGCGAAAAGGAGCTCGAAGCGAAGGCGGAGCGGGTGATGGAAGAGTTTTCGATCGCGCACAAGCGGGATGACTTGGCAAAAAATCTTTCGGGCGGGGAGCAGCAGCGGGTGGCGATCGCCAGAGCGCTCGTGAACGATCCACCTATCATTCTCGCCGACGAGCCGACGGCGAATCTAGATGCGAAACTGGCAGAGCGGTTTTTGGAGTATGTGAAGCGTATCAAGGAAGAGGGGAAGACCATTCTCATCGCGACGCACGACCCGCTCTTTTTCGATCTGCCGATCACCGACAGAGAGATCACACTTCATAACGGAAGGGTCGTGTGAACCTTTTGAGCCCCGATGTCATCGCCATTTTACTGCTCGATGGCATTTTGTTTCTTTTTGCGCTCATTGCGCTTGCCATTTCGGTACAGATCGTCCGAAAGTGGGACCGAAACGCCACGACGCCGCTGCAGTACGCACTCGAAAAACGGGCCTATCTGGTTGCGACGATCATCGAGTATATCTTCTACCTCAAACTGCCGCTCTTTCTCTATTTCATCTATACGCTCGACAACCTTTCCAACATCCTGCCCGGCGCCATGTGTGCGGCCGGGGTGACCAACGCCACCGTCTACGGCCTGCCGCTTTTTGTCGTCAAGATTCTCGACCTCTACCTTTTCGGATTCTGGATCGTTCTGCATCGCATCGACATGAAAAAACCGGACTACCCCTTTACGAAGATGAAATTCTGGTTTTTCATCCTGATCTTTCCGTTCTTTACCCTCGAAGTCGTGCTGGAGGCGCTTCACATGGGAGGTATCAATCCCCACGTCATCGTCAGCTGCTGCGGAACGCTCTTTTCGGCGGCCAAAAGTTCGGCAGTATCGGCGTTCATCACGCTTCCGACTCCGCTCATTCTCGGGCTGTTCTATGGAAATTTCGTATTGATCGCAGTGGCATGGCTTTTTAAACGCGCTTTCTGGACGGCGCTTTTCAACCTTCTTTTCATTCCTGTCGCGATCGTCTCTCTCATCGCCTTCTTCTCGACCTACGTCTACGAAATGCCGCACCACCACTGCCCCTTCTGCCTTTTGCAGAGCGACTACCATTATGTCGGCTATTTCCTCTATACCTTTCTCTTTGGTGGAACCTTTTACGGCATCGCCGCATGGATCGCGGAAAAGTTGGGCTATGGTACGGTACGCGGATGGCTGAATCGGTCGATAGTTTTGGACACTTTATACCTCTTTGTTGTATCATACTACCCGATAAGTTTCTATCTGAAAAACGGAGTCTGGCTATGAGATGGATCGGTCTGTTTCTTTTGTCGCTTTTCATTCTGGGCGGCTGCGGTGACAAAGGCGGAAATGTCGGTATCAGAAGCGAAAATGGCAAACCCGTCGATTTCAAACCCGGCAGCGTTACCTGTCCGCAGTGCCATATGGATCTCAAATCGATGATCGACAGTGCCGAACTGGTACGAAAAAACGGGGAGGTGGTCGTCTTTGACGATCCTGGCTGCATGGTGCTCTGGATGGAGGCGCACCATGTCGACCCCTCACACGTCAGACTCTGGGTCTACAGCAGAGACATGCACCGCTGGATCGATGCGACGAAAGCGCACTATTCACAAACCGATCCGACGCCGATGGGGTATGGCTTCGGTGCCTACGAAAAACCGGCGAAGGATCGCATACCTTTCGAGGAGATGCGACTGCGTGTGCTGCGTGGTCTGACGCTCAAAGACCCGAAAATCAGAAAAAAATTACTAGGATATTAAAGGAGTCAACGAATGGAGTTTCAATCGGTCATCAAAGCAAAGCCGCTGGGCGGATGGTATATCGAACTAACCGAAACGGCAACCGGAGAGACGGTCGTGTGTGACAATCTGGACGAATATATGGAAAAGATCGAAGAGATGGGGCGCGACTACGGTCCCGGCATGCAGGTAGCATGGAGTGTCGACCCGACGGTCGACAAAACGATCATGGATGTCTATGTCCTCGAGATACGCGGTTTGATGCAGAAGTATCAGGATGAGACAGGTGTGGCAGAAGGGTAAACTTTTACCCCTCTGTTTTACCCCTGAACAAAACGGGGCCGAATTTGATGCCCCAGGCAATGAAAAGAACCGTCCAAAGTGTTGCGGCAAGATCGAAAAGCCAGAAGAGATCGAGCCCGAGACCCATACCCAAAGAGTAGAGAAACCTCACCAAAACCACCGCTTCTGTTAGCCAAAAGAGCCCCACCGATATCTTGTCAGCATGTGGAACCTGTCCGGAGTGCCCCAGTGTCACGCGCGTACCGAAACCGATCAGAATTGTGGTGACAAACCCGATCGCGACGAGGTGCATCCCTGCAAAAAGGAACGACGTCTGAAACCAGAGTTCCGCCAATCTGCTCACCGCATCGATCAAAAGTCCCGCCGGAAGCCAGAAGAGTCCCAGATGCAGCACCCACAAAATTGCCGGAGAACTGAAAACAGGCAGTTTCCAGCTTAGAAACTCTTTGAGCAGGTAGCCCGCCAAAACCAATGTCACGACAATGTCGAGTGCGTTCAATCCGAAGGCGAACGATGCGGCTTTGATCGCCAGCATCGAGTAGACGATGGGGACGAATCGCTGCGGTTTGTCTGCTATGACATGGCTGAAAAAGGGGATCATCCGCTGTGCGACGGTAAACGTCAGAAAAATCAGGTAGAGATAGATGCCGATGCCGACGGCGAGAGGCTGCCAGCCGAAGTGGATATCGAAGGTATCGTAGATGATTCCAACAACGAAAATCAGATGGGCGGCAAGGCCGGACGCGTGTGCGACAAGCAGCCAAAAGGGATCGGACTTTTCCGGTGAACCGCCAGCTTGGTAGATGAGTCGGAAATTGCTTATTGCGAAGAGGTGGCCTGCAAAGAGCGTCAAAACTCCGATAATTGCAAGTGGTGCAAAGAAGAGGGCACCGAGAATAAAGAGCAGCGCACCAGCCTCATAAAGGAGGAAGAGTCGAGTGTAAATAGCGTAAGGTACAGGCTGTGTCATACAAAAACGGGGAAACGTCGTAAGCAGAAAGCCATGAAAAAAATGGCTGAAGACGATAAAGAGCATCGTATAGGCATGAAAAACGGTCGGGCCCAGCCCTAGCGGGAGAATGCCTTTGAAACCGAGCATAAACGGCAGCATCGTGACGATGGCCCAGACGATTCCCATGAGAAAAAATGGCTGATGAGGCTGAGAGAGAAAATATGTAAAAGTTGAATGTTCCGATTTTTCGGGTTGAAAAGTACGCACGATGATTCCTTGAAATTTAAAATGTAATTGTAGCAGATTGCAAACTATCTAACCGGTATCTCTTTTAAAACCGACGGATAGCGGTGTATGGCGCGTATTGTCGATTAAAATCTCTTCAAGGGGTTTGGGTTTGGAAATATGATAACCCTGGGCGAAGTCGATGCCGATCGCGCGTACTTCCCGATAGATCGATTCGCTCGAGACATATTCGGCAACCGTTTCAATGTCATAGGTCTTGGCAAGTTTTTGGATAATTTCGACAAACTCTTTCGAATCGGGGTCGGTATCGATTTTGCTGATGAACGAACCGTCGATTTTGAGATAGTCGATCCGAAGTTTCAGGATCTTCGCAAAGTTGGAGTATCCCGATCCGAAATCGTCGATGGCGATCTTTACGCCATACTGTTTGACACGCTGAATGAATGCACGGACATCTTCATAGTTTTTCGTCTCCTCCGATTCCAGCAGTTCGAGTGTCAGATGATCGCTGTATTGTGACATGGCCAGGCGATCGATGATATAATCCCTTATTGGAAGATGGTGGATATCGTCTGCGGAGAGATTGACATTGAGATGCAAACCATATTTTTCTATGGCATCCATCGCTTTTTCAAAGATGCTTTTTGTAATCTTCTCGTAAAGTTTGATCTGTTTCGCCAGCTGCATGAATTGACCCGGTGGAATCACATTTCCCTCTTCATCGATAAGTCGTGCCAGAACCTCGTATTTGACGATTTTGCCGCTGGATGTCTCCGCAATGGCCTGAAAATAGGGGACGATGCGCTTTTGTTTGATGGCACTGCTCAAAACTTTCGTCATCGTGATGTTTTCCAGATAGTGGTGGGTGCCGATCAGGGCTTCGCTGTAAAATACGAGACTTTCATTGGAACTTTTGGCCTGGCGAAGCGCCATATCCGCTTTGTTGAGTGCTTGTTCCTCGTCGATGGCCACACCCATCGAAACTTGCAGAACGAAGTTTCCGTTGCTGTCGGTGTAATGAAACTCTCTGACAAGCTGTGCCACCTGTTTCATCATTGCCTGGAACGTTCCTGAAGTCTTTTTATTGGGTTCCACAATCGCGAACTCGTCACCCTGCAGATGATAGATTTCATACAGATAAGGAATGGTTTGACGAAGGTAGGCTGCATACTCCTGAATGATCCTGTCTCCCACTTTGGCACCGAAAAGATCGTTGTAGGAGCGGAAATGGTCGATGTTGAAAAGTGCGATGGATGCAGTGGGGAACTCCCCGAGTTTTTTGATGAAACTCAAACGGTTGGGAAATTTCGTGAGAGGATTTTTCATCAGATGGTCCAATGCCTCTTCGGTACGTCGTTTGACTTCGTCTTCGAGTTTTTCGGAATAGTCCGTCAACGCTCTGTTCGCTTCGGCAAGCCGTTTTTGAAAATCTTCACGCTCTTCCAGGTACTTTTTCAGTTTTCTGTTGATGGTGTTGACTTCCTGCAGTAGAAAAAAGAGTAAAACAAGGGTCGAAACGGCGAGTACAGCAGCGAGGTAAAAGGTGTTTGTAATGCTCTTTTTCTCATTTTCGATAAAATCGTTGAAGTGACTGTCGAGATATTTTTTCAATGCGTCGAGGTTCGCTTGGAAATTGGTATAGGTGAAAAGATAGTCCGAATAGAGGTGTTCCAATCTCTTGTCCCTCTTTTTCAGACTCTTCAGCAGCTTTTCATGCTTTTTCTCGAACACCTTCCACTCGTTCTTCAGTGAAAGAATCTGCGCTTCATACGTTTTTCGATCCAAAAAAGCGATATCGTTACTCAAAAGCGATGTAAACTGTTTCGATATCTCTTCATGGTTGTACGGTAACCGCCGTTCGACTTTCAAAGCCTCTTTTGTGATTGGTATGAGCGTTCGCATCGCATCGTGGTGGAGCTCGCTCAGTAGAAGGCCCAATTTGAAAAGAGGCTCGAGGATTTGTTCGTTGTATCTCTCGACATGTCGATTGAGCTCCATCGAGCGCAAAATGGAGTCGATAAGAAACGCTCCGGAGATAAAAAAAGAGAGAAAGATGATTAAGAATCTTGCAGAAATATTTTTTGTCATCTATTTACCATTATAATTAAAAGTGTATTTATTTTATAGAGATTGCACTTAAAGTGCGATAATATTCATTTTAAAGTCTATTTTAATTTTTGCCTAACCTCTTTTGTATATAATCACTGTTTCAACCGAAGCAATGGGGGTCGAGATCAAAGGCAGGTACGGTGTTTGACGAAAAATATGTAGGGCGCTATCTCTTCTTTTCCATTTTGATTACCGTCGTCGTTGCCGAAGCGTTGATTCTGCTCTATGTTCATCTCGAGCCCGCTTCACAAAAACCTGTGGTAAAAGAGCGTGCTGTACGTTTGCGGATTGCATCGGAAAAAGAGGTCTGCAAACCGAAGCCGACATTGAAACCGGTACCACAACAGCGGCGTCCGAAGCCTCTTGCCAAACCCGAGAAGGTCAAACCAAAACCAAAGCCGAAGCCGAAGCCGAAGCCGAAACCACGGCCCAAACCGAAACCCGAAGTCAAACCTCTTCCGAAGCCGGCCGATGAAGTCCGCAAGAGTGTCGCAAAAAAAGTCGACAAGAGTTTCGAACCGACAATAGAAAAACATGAAGCACCCGTTTCCGCTCCTTCGCCTACCCCTATGGCGAAAAAGCCGTCCGTATCGGCACAGAAGCTCGATCTGGAAAAGCTTGAACGACAAAAGGCCGAATATCTCAAAAAGGTGCGACAGATGATCGAGAGAAAGAAATATTATCCGAGGATTGCGAAAAAACTTCGACAAACCGGTGAGGTTGAGGTACAATTTGTCATTCAAAGAGACGGCAGTGTTTGCTGCGCCAAAGTGGTTCGGGCTTCGAAATATCGAAGACTCAACCGTGCGGCACTCAAAACGGTGAACGAAATTGGAACATTCGGTCCGCTACCGAAAGTTTTTGATGAAGAGCGGCTGATACTCACCGTGCCGATCAACTATCGATTGAAATAAAACAGGAAATGTCATGAGTCTGATGGAGTATATCGAATCGGGTGGTGTCATCATGGAGGTTCTTATCGCCATGAATACCCTGGGCGTCGCCATAATGGTCACCAAAGCGATACAGTACTGGCTCTACAATGGAAAGATAAAAGTACACGCGCATGCGATTGTCGAAGAGTTTTCGGCGATAGGATCGGGAGAGAACGAGACTGTTTTGCTCGTTATCAAAGAGTTGTTGCAGAGCCGCCTGAAAAGGCTTGAAAAAGGGATGCCGACAATCAAGATCGTTGCGACGACAGCGACACTTTTCGGATTGCTTGGAACGGTCATCGGTGTTCTGATGGCCTTTGAAGCGATCGCAAAAGTCGGAATGGGCGATCCCTCGAGTTTCGCGAAGGGTATCTCGATGGCACTTGTGACGACGGTGGGGGGATTGATCGTCGCGATTATCCATACGATCGGTTACAACTACCTGATCGCCTATCTGGACAGGATCGAAGCGAATCTCGAAGCGGAACTTCTTTTCCACTTTTACGGATCGAAGTGATGAGACGAAGAGAGTCCCTTACCCTCGATATGACACCGCTTGTCGATGTCGTATTTTTGTTACTGATATTTTTTCTGGTCACTTCGGTTTTCAAAAAAGACGAACTGGCACTTCTTCTGAATCTTCCGGAAGGTAAAGAGGGGGGTAAAATGGTCAAGAAAAAAGAGGCGATCATAGAGATGAACAGAGACTCGCTGGCATTCAACGACCATACGGTGGATTTCAAAAAACTGGATGAAGAACTCTCCCGGATCGAAGAGAAGAGCCTACCGGTCATTGTACGGATCGACAAAAAGGTTGAGTATGAACAGATTATCAAACTTTTCGATCTTTTGAAAAAGCATGGGCTCAACAATCTGGCACTGGTTGAAAAAGCTGCGCAGTAATGCTACAATCGATCAAAAAGAGGAGGGGAACATGAAGAGAGTGACAACGCTTTTGCTGTTTACGACACTCATATGGCTGGGGGGATGTACCCAGGAGACGCAGAACAAACTGGGGCGGGCGATGCAGAACTGGACCGGCACCGACGGTGTTCTCGATATTTATGAAGGAGGGAAGCTCGTGATGCGTTTCATCAAGATCGACAAGCTTTCCACGGCAAAGGGAACGGATGACGGTACGCCGCGCCAATACCGTTACGGCTATGGCTATCTCGATAAAAACTTCAACTTCAAAAGAGACGAAGGAGAGAAGAAGCTCTATTTCGAAATCAGCAACTTCACGCCCTATATCTTTTATGAAAACCCTGAATATTGAGAAGGTTCTGCAGTGCATAAACTCGATACGATAGAACTCTTCGTCAAACTTCTCTCCTACCCTTCCGTGACACCGAACGACGAGGGGGCGCTGACATTCATTCGGGACTATCTCGATGGCTTCGAGGCGGAGTGGATCAACAGGGTCAATGTCAAGAACCTTTTTCTTTACAAAAAATTTGGAGAAGGTCCGCATCTTTGTTTTGCAGGCCATATCGATGTCGTCCCGCCGGGTGACGGGTGGGGGAGCGATCCGTTTGTACCGAAGTTCGAAAATGGTTTCATCTATGCCCGCGGTGCTCAGGATATGAAAAGCGGTGTGGCGGCGTTCGTACAGGCGTGTCGTGAAGCCGAACATTTCAACGGAACTTTGTCGCTGCTTTTGACGAGTGACGAGGAGGGTGATGCGAAGCATGGAACGATCGAGGTGCTGAAATATCTCGAAGAGAAAAACTTTCTGCCCGACTACGCGATTGTCGCCGAACCGACCTGTGAAGAGGTATTTGGCGATGCGATCAAGATCGGCCGGCGCGGTTCGATCAACGGGATTATCGAAAAGATCGGAAAACAGGGGCATGCGGCCTATCCGGAAAAGGCGGTCAATCCGATCCATAAGGTGGCGCAGGTGCTTCCGTATATCGCCGGCGTCGACCTGGACGAAGGGGATGAGTTTTTTGCCCCGAGCAAATTCGTCATCACCGACATTCGTGCCGGTATGGAGGTGACGAACGTCACACCCGGGAAACTGAAGATGATGTTCAACGTCCGCAACAACACCAAAACATCCAAAACCGATATCGAGAGTTTCGTCGACCGCTATTTCAAGGACATGAACTACATTCTTACGTTGAATCAGTCGGCTGCGCCTTTTATGACGGACAAGGCTTCCAAAATCGTCAAAGCGATAACCGCTGCGATCAAAGATGAAACGGGTATCGATACGAAATACTCTACCGCCGGAGGTACGAGCGATGCACGGTTTTTGGCCGAATTCGGCGTCGATGTCGTCGAATTCGGTGTCAAAAACGATACGATCCACGCACCCAACGAGCGAACGACTCCCGAAGAGGTAGAGGGGCTTAAGCGGGTCTTCGATGAAGTAATTAAATCATTTTAACTCCACAAACATTCCACAAACATTCTTTAAAATAAGAAAAAATCATAGAGGGGAATGAATGAAGAAATTGTTGATACTCTTTTTGACACTTGCCGGATTTCTGATGGCGGAAGTGAATTGGCAGCCAAATTACGATGCAGCCAAGGTGGAAGCGAAAAGAATGGGCAAGCCGATGCTCGTTCTGTTGGTGTCACATACCTGCCGCTGGTGTCGAAAACTGGAGAACAGAACACTGCAAAACCCCGAAGTAGTTACTTATATCAATAATCATTTTGTGCCGGTTATCGTCTACCGGGAAAACCTGGATTTTCCCGATTTCATCAAATCTCCGATGGTCCCGACAACATTTTTTTTGACATCGAACGAAAAGATGCTTATGAAACCGGTTGCGGGCTATTGGGAACCGGATGACTATATGAGTGATTTGACGATGGCGATACGCCGGCTCAAAACGCGTCGAACTCGGCAGTGATGACATCGAGCAGTCGATGGCAGAAATCCGAGTGGCAGACGATCTGCCGCATCTCCACATTATCGCTGTTCGGCATTTGAAGCCGCAGGTAGTCATCACTCCCTTTTCTGAAAAAAAGTATACCGCTGAAGACAAACCCCTCCTCTTTTAAAATCTTTACCGCTTCATCGACTCGATTGCACTGCATCAGGTTGATATCGGCGTAGATCATGTCGACATGCTTTTTGTAGAGAAGATGGAGGTAATGGCGCAAGGTATGGGTGAAGTCGCTGCAGATTCTGTCGATAATCAGGGTGCCGGTCTGTGTATAGTCACTCAACTCATACCCGATAAGATTGAGCGGAGGTCTCTTTTTCACTTCGGGCGTCGTAATTTTCAGATGATTGTTCGCATAGATCGTCTCGACGAGATTTTTGTACGCTTTGGGTACGAAAATGGCCCGAGTCTCCGTCTTGTTCAGAATTTTGTAGCCGACAAGTACGGCAGCACGCTTTTGGGTTCTGACGGCGTTTGGATCGGTCAGGGAGACGGTGTTGGGGACGATGCCGAGCAGAAGGGCGCTTTCACCGAAGCCATGATGCAGATTTGCCCGCTGGCTAAAAGGATGCAGCATCAGTGCCTCTCCGAAAATCGCATCGAGACCCATCTCTTTCGCACGCTGCTGGATGCGCCCGAGCATCGCGTTCATGATACCCTTGCCTTTGTACTCCGGATGAACGACTGCGACGCCGATTTCCGCGATGTTGGAGTCGGATATTCTGACCAACGCGAAGTGCCCGACGATTTTACCCTCTTTGGTCTGGGCCACGATGGAGGCGATTTCACCCTTTTCGTTGAGCTCACGGATCCGTTTGGGATAATAGAAGAGCGACTTGTAATAACTGTAGGTATAGTTGTTGTAAATGAGCCGGCTGATCGCTTCCTCGTCTCCCGGCTCAAAATCGCGGATCTGTATCGAGGCAGGCTTCAACGAAGCGGGAGACTCGTCTTCGAGATCGGAGTAGGGCCGGAAAACCATCTCTTCGAAGTCGATCGGATGTGATTTGAAAACTGTAAACGACTTTCCTTTTTTTCCAAGATTGACAAAGCGGAGTTCGTCGACATAATGCCGAATTCTTTTGAGCCCTCCTTCGTTTTCAGAAGCCATATAGCGGTCGAAATCGAAAGGAAGCCCCATATCGTGAATGGTGATCTCGATGCCATGCGACAGAAAATGGATCTCGATGTCGATCGGCCCGTTCATATGTTTCGGATAGGCATGTAAAACGGCGTTGTAGAGGAGTTCTCTGCTCGCATCGATGATTTCAATCGTATCTTTTTGACCGATCTGTGCCAGCTGTGCAGCCTCTTTGATGAGGTTGAGAGTCAGAGGAATATAGCGTTTGTCGTTGGGAATGGCGAGCGAGACAAGATGCCTCATCTACTTTTTCCTCATTTCATCGAGGGCTTTGACGGCGCTGAGCGACAAAATTTTTATGCCGATCGCGAGAGAGTCGTCGTCGACGTCGAAACGGGTGTTGTGTTGCGGTACACAGGTGCCTTTGGCTTCGTTGCAGATTCCGAGGCGGAAAAAGGCTCCCGGCACGATCTGAAGATAGCGTGAAAAATCTTCGCCGCCCATGACGGGATCGACGAGATCCACAAGCCCCTCTTGCCCGACGACCTCTTCGGCAGCGGCTTTGACGATATCGACCATATGATCGTTGTTGGTCAGTTCCGGTGGGCCGAATTCATACCTGAAGTGATACTTCGCATCCATCGCCTCGCAGATTCCCTTGATCGTCGTCTCCATCATCTCCGGGATCTTTTTGCGAACCGATTCATTGACGGTCCGAACCGTTCCGGCAACCGTGACGAAGTCGCAGATGATATTGGGCGCCTTGCCCCCTTCGATCTTTCCCATCGAGATAACGGCCGGATGCAGCGGGTCGATACGCCGGCTGACGATATGGTTGAGCGAGTTGATCGCCATGGCTGTCACAAGCACTGCGTCGATTCCCTCGTGCGGACGCGCGCCGTGGGCGGTTTTGCCGTAAATGTCGAAACTGAACGTGTCGGCGGAAGCCATCATGACGCCATATTTGTAGCCGATTTGACCGGTTCTCAGGTAGGGGTAGGCATGCAGGCCGAAGATGGCGGCGACCCCATCGAGTGCACCATCTTCTATCATCTGGTTGCTTCCACCTTCGAGTACCTCTTCCGAAGGTTGGAAGATGATACGGACATTGCCCGGCAGACGCTCTTTGAAGCGGTTCAGCACGAGGGCACATCCGAGCGCGATCGCCGTATGGGCATCGTGTCCACATGCATGCATGATCCCCTCTTTTCTGGAAGCGTAGGGTTTGGCACTGTTTTCCGGCATGGGCAGGGCATCCATATCGCCTCGAATGGCAACTGTGGGAAGTGCCGGGTCTTTGATGATATCCGCAACGACACCGTAATGCTTTTCGAAAGTTTTGAAAGGAATGCCTTCCGCTTCGAGGATGGCTCGAATGAGTAGACGTGTCTGCTGTTCCTCTCCTGAAAGTTCAGGATTTTGGTGAATGTCGTGACGAATCTTTATAATTTGGTCGAATATGCCGTCTATCTCTTTTCGTATCGCTTCTTCGAGTTTCATGAAAGCCTCCTTGTTTTTAATAATAGTACCCCTCATCTTAATGTATAATAATCCTCAAAAACGAAAGGCATGAATATGATGAAAACAATCCAAACAGGCGATGCACCACAGGCGATCGGCCCTTATTCACAGGCGATGAAAGTGGGTGATTTTGTCTTCACATCCGGACAGATCGCTTTGACTCCCAATGGCGTGATGGTCCAAAACGATATCGAACTTCAGACGGCACAGGTGATGAAAAACCTCAAAGCGGTTCTCGAAGCGGCGGGCAGCAGTCTGCAAAATGTCGTCAAAACGACGATTTTCCTGGCGGATATGGATGATTTCGCCGCTGTCAATACCGTATACGAAAAATGGTTCGACGCTCATAAGCCCGCGCGCAGCACCGTTGCGGTCAAAACGTTGCCCAAAAACGCCCTGGTCGAGATCGAGTGTATCGCTTTGGTCGAAGCACCGATTCCCGACTGAAATAGCTGTGCCTATTAAACTATTCTTAAATATACTATGGGTATAATTCGCCACTAAAATCGTTTGGCATACTTGACAAACAAACAGAAGGAAACGGCATGACAGCAATTATCAAGCATGGCGGCAAGCAGTACAAGGTCAGCGAAGGCGACATCCTCTGCCTCGATCATATGGGCCTCGAGCCGAAAGCCAAAGTTGAAATCAAAGAGGTATTGGCTGTCGACAACGACGGAGACCTCAAAATCGGTACACCGTTCGTCGATGGCGCTGTTGTCGAAGCGGAAGTGATCAACGAGGGTCGTGAAAGAAAGATTGTCATCTACAAAAAACGACGTCGTAAAGATAGCAAGCTCAAGCGTGGCTTCCGCCGAGATTTCACTCGCGTACGCATTACGAAAATCGCATAACTCTTAGGGAGCAAAGCCACGCTAGCGTGGCGGGACCGCTGCCGAAGCGGAGACAGCGTTAGCGCTAGGTAAGCGTACTTTGTTCGATTACCGTAAAAAAAGGAGATAAATATGGCTCACAAGAAAGGTCAGGGTTCAACCCAGAATAACCGCGATTCAGCGGGTCGCAGATTAGGCGTCAAGAAAATCGGTGGACAGGAAGTCATCGCAGGCAATATCATCTATCGCCAGCGTGGCACGAAAATCCATCCGGGCAACAATGTCGGTATGGGCAAAGATCATACGCTTTACGCACTCATCGACGGTGTCGTCAAGTATGAGCGTAAAGACAAGCATCGCAAAAAAGTTTCTGTCTACCCCGCATAATCTTCTCATTTTTGACGGCATCCATACGGTGCCGTTTTTCTTCCCAACTCTTTTTGACAAATCGATAAAAATTTGATATTTTATATCAAAAAACTTTAAGGCAATAGTATATGTTTGTAGACAGTGTAGAACTGAAACTCAGTTCCGGAAAAGGTGGGCAGGGGTGTTCATCGTTCAGACGTGAAAAATTTGTAAACAAGGGCGGTCCCGACGGTGGCGATGGCGGACGCGGCGGCGATGTTTGGTTCGTCGTGGACAAAAACACCGATACACTCTCCCATTTCAAGGGAAAAACGCACCTGAAAGCCAAAAACGGGCGGCCCGGCATGCCGAGAAAGTGTGCGGGAAAAACGGGCGAATCGCTCTATGTCAAAGTCCCGCCCGGCACGCAGGTCATCGACCAAGAGACGGGTGAACTGCTTCTCGACCTGACGGAAGATGGCGAGAAGGTGAAGTTTCTCGAAGGTGGCAAGGGCGGCCTGGGCAATGTCCATTTCAAGTCCTCCACCAACCAGCGTCCCACCTATGCACAGCCCGGAAAACCGGGGGAGGAAAAAGATGTGCGGCTCGAACTGAAGCTGATTGCCGATGTGGGCCTTGTCGGTTTCCCGAATGTCGGCAAGTCGACGCTCATCTCGACCGTCTCGAACGCCCATCCGGAAGTGGCCAATTACGAGTTTACGACTTTGACACCGAAACTGGGCGTTGTCGCGATCGACGACTACCGCGCATTCGTCATGGCCGATATTCCCGGTATCATCGAAGGGGCAAGCGACGGAAAAGGCCTGGGTATCGAGTTTTTGAAGCATATCGAACGGACCAAGACGCTTCTGTACATGATCGATGCGGCGAACTATCGTGACGTGGCACAGCAGTATGAAGCCCTCAAGAATGAACTCGAGCGTTACAGCGAAGAGCTGGCCAAACGCCCCTACGCCATTGCATTGACGCGTATCGATGCGATGACACCTGAAGAGGCGAACGAAAAGATGGGCGAGCTTCTCGAGGCATTGGGACTGAAGGCCAACGATGGGCTCGGACAATACGGCATCGATGAGAATTATCTGGGATATCGAAACGAAGAAGGGAGAAATCCGCTCTTTGTCATACCGATATCTTCGGTGGCCAATATCAATATCCAACCACTGATCTTCGCGCTTGCAGACGTGATGGGCAAATAGATGAAGCGCATCGTCATCAAAGTGGGCAGTGCCGTACTCACGGAACAGAACAGGGTTGTCAGAGAACGGATGGCAGCTCTGGTCGATCTGATTGTCAAAGTCAGGGAAAAAGGGATAGAAGTTATCCTCGTCAGTTCCGGGGCCGTTGCCGCTGGCTATACGCTCTGCAAACTCGACAAGAAGATTGTGGCCAATCGTCAGGCTCTCGCTTCGATCGGCCAGCCGAAACTGATCTCGATGTATCAGAAGAAGTTCGGAAAGCACGATGTCGTCGTTTCGCAGATCCTTCTGACGGCAGACGACTTCGACTCCAGAAAGCGGACCTATCATGCCAAATGCGCGGTGGAGACGTTGCTGGAACAGGGCATCGTACCGATCATTAACGAAAATGACGTGACGGCGACCGAAGAGCTCGTTTTTGGCGACAATGATCAGCTTTCCGCACATGTGGCGCACTATTTCGATGCGGAACTTCTGGTGATCCTTTCGGATATCGACAGCTATTACGATAAAGACCCTCGTAAGTATGAAGATGCCAAACCGCTCAAAGTGGTTCGGGAGATACCGAAAGAGTCGTTGGAAGCGGAGTGTACACCCCATGGAAGTTTCGCTACGGGTGGAATCGTGACGAAGCTCAAAGCGGCGGACTTTTTGCTGAAACGTGGCCGAAAAATGTTTCTTGCGAGTGGATTCGAACTAAAGGATGCCTATGCATTTTTGATCGATGAAGTGCATCGGGGAGGAACACTGTTTTTGAAGCGTTTCGATGAAGCGGAGGAGGGAGTGGAGACGGCATAGGCTGATCTGTTTTCTGTTTCGCCTCTTTCTCTTTCCCTCCACATTACACCTTCTCGACGACAGACTCGTTTAAGTTTTTTGTTAACGAATTTGAACCAACCCCTTTTGGGACTTATTATTTCATATAATGTGACGATATCCTTGATAGGAGGAAGTACTTCTCCCCTCCGAGAGATTTGGCCGAAAGGATAATACATGAAATATCTCACTTCGTTTGGCACGATGATGCTGGCTATGGTATTGCTGAGTGGATGTAACGATGAAGGTCCTACACTGCATGCATTGTATGGAGATTATGAATCTACGAAAGTTTTCGACATAGATACGAAAAGTATGAAACTCGAGTCCGTGATGGACGTTGCGCCTGCAGACGGGCCATATGGAGTAGAGTGCGATTCCGACCGCGAAGCGTTCGCCCTTACCCGAAAGAGTGATTCGATCGCCGTGGTCGATTTCAGGCGAGACCGCGTGGTAAAAGTGATTCCCTTGAAATTTCATCCCCGTTCGACAGCGACCCTTCCGAATATAGATCTGGTGCTCGTTTCCGGCAAAACCGAACCGATGGCGGTTACGATAGGCAAAACCGACCATAGGGTGAAACGTTACTTCGGAAATGAAACCGGTCAAAACGTCGATACGGCCCACTACTTCGGAGGAGGAAACAATACGGGACACCCGTTTTGGCTGGCGGACGGGAAACGCTTTTTACTATTGGATCGTGTAAACAGAAAAATCTCTCTCTATGACAAAGAGAACGAAGTGCCTCTTTATGAAATTCAAACGGAGACGACTGCACATCATGTGTTGTACAGGCCGGTGGATGTCGACGCATCCGGAAATGGAACATACTATGTCGTCCTCGAAGGCCCGGCAGATCCCAACGACGCTACAATTCCGGCCGCCGGTATCATGAAACTCACTGTCGACGGAAACAATGTTATAAATGTCGAAGAGATATTTCACGCGGCCCATGAAGATGGTGGAGCGCATCACGCGAGATTTTATGGTGACAAGTATATCTTTTTCCCTACCTATAGCGGGAAGGTCTATGTCGTCGACAAGGAGAGCATGAAGCAGGTTTCGACTTTTCAGGCGGGAGAAGGTGCCGGGCACATCACTTTTTCCATTCGAAAGCGCATGGCCATCGTCACCAATCATAAAGCGACCTACGTCACCGTCGTCGACGTCTCCAACCCGCAAAGCCCCGTCGTTGTCAAAAACATCGATGTCGCGATGCCTTTGACGGCAGAAGAGCGAAATGCAGGGAAAAATGCCCAGGCACACACGTGCAGTTTCGATGAAACGGGCCGCTATTTTTACAGTGTCGCCAACTGTGACGCGAAATTTTATGAAATCGACCTCGATTATCTTTGGGTTTCACGAACATTGCAATTGCCGGGAACGTATGTGCCGATGGGGGACTTTGTCCGATATTGAACAATGGCTAAAAAAGCAGTTTGTATGAAATATAGCCCCAATGATGGATTTGGTTGAAATATTATTCATTTTCGTTAATTAATCGTTAATTATTAAGAAAATTATAATTGTAAATATGGTCTAATAATGGTTATAGACCATCTAGAAAGGATGAAAGATGACGGAAAAAGTTGAAACCTCTGCAACATGCGAAGAGGTGGACGTAGACGAAGCGAAACGCGAATTTATGAAAAAGTTCGGCAAATATGCCGCAACAGCCCCGTTGGGGATGTATCTGCTGTTGGGTGCAGGTGCTTCGAAAGCGCAGGCGTCATCAACAGGTACATGTACTTGGCACAACAACCATACTATTACCTATACGTTGAAAGACGACCAGAATATCTATGTGGAAGGGCCTGGAGCGAACGACCACTATACAGTCACTCCTAGCAACCCGCTTTACGACTGGTTTAGAAATCTGCTTTGATAAGCAGTGGAATCTGACAGATTACAAAGAGTTGAAGCAGTTTTTAAAGTGTCCTCTCAATACGGAATGTTTGAGTGGATATTTGGATAACGAGTCGCTGATACTCTACCATAAAAAAAGTGGCCGTGTATACGGATTTGAATCCGAATCGGCCGCTTTGCTCCTGCAAATAGACGAGCTTCTCAAAGAGAATTCCGTCGATGAGATCTATTCAAAAATTCCGACGGTTCCGAAAGCCATTTTGACCTCTTTTTCGAAATTTCTTCTTTGCAACGAAGAGTTGGGAAAAGAAGTTTATGAACCCCCACTAAACATAGGCATCTATAAAGATGATGAAAAAAAGAGAGAAAAATTTTCCACCGTTCCTTTGACATTCTTCATCGAGTTCCCAAAAGAATCCTTGAAGCGAAAAATCTATCCATTGGTCGAGCATTTGTCTCGCCACTCCCGAACCGACAAAGCTATCAATATCGATTTCATCAAGATGAGCGAAGGGAATTATTGGCAGATTCTGTTCAATGGCGAGCGAATCGCCGCGCCGGTCCGTGAAGAGTCTTTGCCATTGCTTTTGCAAGAAAACATGATTATCGCATACTACCAGTCGAAACCTTATCTCATGGCGATGCATGCAGGTGCCGTCAAATATGGGCGTCACTCGCTCGTCTTTCCTGCTCTCAGTGGATCGGGAAAGACAACCTTGACGGCCGCACTCGTCAGTGAAGGGTTCGATCTCTATTCCGATGAAATAGCCCTGCTGGGATATGATGGAAAGTTGAAACCCATCCCTTTTTGTATGAATATCAAAGAGGGGAGTTGGAGCGTATTGAATGAACGGTTTCCGAAATTGGAAAAACAGCAGGCATTTCTGCGCTTCGATGGGCAGAAGGTGAAGTTTCTGCCGCCGGAGAATCTGGCGAAGGAAAACGATACCGTGTCGATGGTCATTTTTCCCAAATACGAAAAAAATTCGGAATGTAAACTCGAACGTCTGAGTTCTTGTGAGACGCTGAAACGTATTAAAGATGCCGGGTATCAACTGGAAAAACCGTTGAGCGAAGAAAATTTCGAGTCGATATTGTCCCATCTGCTTTCCCGCCCCGCATACAGCCTGAGCTATGGTTCTTTAGAAGAGGCTGTGGGAAGAATAAAGGATCTGTGCAGTGGATAATCGCAAGGAGATCATACAGCTGTGCAAGCTTCTTTCTCTCGGATCTGACGCCGAGAAAGAGAAATTCGAAAAAGAGATATCCGAAGGGGATATAGACTGGGTCAAGCTGGTAGGTGTCGCCAACGGTAACTTTTTGACTCCAGCCCTCTATCATGCATTGGAGTCTAAAAAATTGTTCGATCTCATCGACGACCCGCTGCTCGAAGGTTTTTTGAAAGAGGTTTACAGAAACAACGCAGAACGTAACGAGGGGATACTCGGCCAGTTGGAGGATATCCAGAAAATTCTTGCCCCAGCAGGCATCAAACCGTTATTGCTGAAGGGTGCAGCCGTCATCAGCGAAAAACTCTATCCCGCCCCCGGTATTCGGACGATGACCGATATCGATATCATGATGCATCCGGAAGTGTTCCAGGAGGGCTTGGCGCTGTTGAAGAAGAGGGGATACATCGAATTCGGCCGTGATCTGGGTCGATGGCATCATCACACACCTCGTATCAACAAAAAGGGGTTTCCCGCTGCAGTCGAACCTCATTTTCGAGTTATATTCGATCAAAAAATCGAGTATATTCCTTATGACGAAGTGACGTCGCAAAGGAGCCGAAACCGACTTTTGAAGGATTCGAACGTACTCAAGCCGACATGGCATCTGTATCACACTTTCCTCCATTCGGCAGTTGTCGACAAGAGTCATCAGCGTTGGAAACTCGCCTTGAAAAACGTCTACGACTTTTCCGTTTTGGCCTCTTCCTACGGGGAGGAAATCGACTGGAACCTACTCTACAGCCTGGCCGAAAAATATCACCATGAAAAGATTCTCGAAGATTTCCTCTATTTGGCTGAAAAACTTTTTATGCTTGAAACTCCCATTCCAACGAACGCGTTGAGAGGTTGGCTCTTTTACAAAAAATGTTTATGGGAGTCCACATTGATCCCGGAGACAAAAATCCATAAACTCTATACGGCGTATACAGATTTCAAAGAGATTTACTCTTACAGTGCACTTCAGCAATTTTACGGCTTGCAATCGAGAGTGCAATACCCTTTCGCTTTGATAAAATATTTTTCCTATCATGGTAAAAAACATCTACTGCGATAGTTTTGAATGGGCGAGATGACAACCGATCCAGGGAGAATTTCGTAAATCTATGAAACAATAAGTTTTCACGCTACGTTTCATATGTGTAAAAATAATGGTAGAAGTTCGATATTTGCATTTGGGGATTGGAAGCAATGATGGTGGCGGGGGGGAGACTTGAACTCCCGACCTCCGGCTTATGAGACCAAAAGACCACCCTTCTTTAAATGAATTCAGTGCACTATAAGCCTGTGATTTAGGGAATCTTCAATTCCTACTAATTCTTTTTCATGTACTATCTATTCATACAAAGGTGTCACCTAGGGTGTCACCCAAGCCACAGGAGCAAAAATCATGGCCATAGATACCAAAGAGTTCGTCAATACGATCGAACCAGGGTTAAAGGCCGATGCATCGTATAAACGATTTTTATACCGTTTCAAGGTTAACGGAAAATCAAAACGTGGGATCATCGACTATACCAACAAAGAGTGGGATAAACGAACCAGAACATCAAGGGCAAAGACAGAGTTCATAACCCAGAAAGAAAAAGCTTCCAATGCCAGTGTCAATTTTAACGAGAACAGCAGGCTGAACGATGTGGCAGATATCTACTTCAATCAAGCCTGCGAAGCTTCCAAGTGGACCGAAGAGCGTCGATACGTCTATAACCTCTACTGCAAGGATGGTATTGGCAAAAAACGTCTGAAAGATATCCGCCAGGTCGATTTCGATGCCCTGCGCCGCAGTATGGAAACCAAAGGCCTCTCAAAACAATCGGCCAATGGGTGCAGCCCGAGAACAATCAGGAAAGTATTGCTTCAAATTCTCAAACCCATCATGCAATACGCCCACGATAACAAAGTTATCGACGACATTCCAAACATCAAAGCACCCAAACAAAATCGACAGAAAAAGATAGTGGAAGACGCCACAACCAAGCTCTCCATGCTTTATCAGACCATTATGAACACATACGACAGCGATCCCTTTTATAGGGCTTTGTTTCTGTTTGCATTGTACGGCAGGCGATGGAATGAAATACGAACGCTCCGATGGGAAGATGTCAATTTTCTAAACCGAACTTATACTATTCGGGCTAAAAATAATAAGATCAAGCGGAACCAGACGTATGAGCTGCCAACTCCGATCGCTGAAGCCCTTTCACAGTTTGACGGTAACAGAGACGGAATTATCTTCAAGTCCCCAGTCACAGGCAAGGAGCTCTATCCACCTAAAAAACAGTTGGCGAAGATCAAACAGCTGGCAGAAATTCCAGAACTTACGATGCACTATTTCAGGCATATTCTTGTCTCAGCTATGGGAGAGGCTGGAACGGCGACAACGATCCTCAGCGCATCCCTTGGGCATACAAACCTTGATACGGTCAATAACTTCTATCTGTCGGCCAATCATACGAAAGCGTCTCATGTGGCCAATGAGATGATTGGAAAAATTACCGGGAGAGACGAAGATGGCAAGTAAAAAATCTGAATATACTCCAAATGACTTCAATCAACTTGCCTACGAATTTGCAATCAGAAATCCCAGAGTTATTGAGTTGTTAGGGTTATCTCTAGACCAAAGTATTGCAGAGGAACTTTCATCCTATGGGATCTATTCAAAATCAATTGATTTTAGAGATGGTCAAGAAATAGAGATTCTAAGTCTACGAGAACTGTATCTGGATTATGAACATCTGACGCATATTGTGCATCACCCCTTCTCCCCATATGGAGAAGGGACAGTAGAAGATCCCAATACATTGGAAAAAATCAATGAATATCGTGGTGATAAGTTTTTGGTGCACCCAAATTCTAAAAAACCCTTCTTTAGAAAGGAAAATGAATTGGAGGCATATAGACGAATTAACCAGCTAATTGAAAGTAGAGGAGGAAAACTACAGCGTTTGATGGATGGTACTACTTTCAAACATTATGATGCTATCAAGATTATGGGCCAAACAGTTTATAGTTTGGATCCAACGAGGTCCAGTAAGAAAACCATAAAGTCCGATATCAGCTTCGTTTCTGAATGGATAAAACCTGAAAAATATCTTCAACTCATACCGCAATATAGATCAGTACTAGCCTCCTTGTAGGGGGGTAAAAAAACTTTTTTTCACCCCTTACCACGATACATCTAGAACCGTATACTTCCAGTAGCGATCGATGAGTTCTGAAGAACTATCGATCTATTTTGAATAAAGGAGCAGAAATGCAACTTCCCCAGAAACGCTGGCTCAGTCCAGCAGAACTAGAAGCCGAGTACGGTTTTAGTAAATCGTCTCAGTCCAAAATGAGGATGGCCACCAGTGGCTCAAACATTCCTTTTAGTAAGATCGGTGGCAAATATATCCGATACGATAGATTTGCCATCGACAAATGGCTGGAAGAGCACCAGGTACAAGGGAGGGTGGCATGAGAACGCCTATGCATCTAACAAACAGTACGCCATTTAACTCTTCGGCAAAGTTTGTTATGTCTTTGAGGCCTATAGAGTCACCGAGAAAACATAACTCGCGGTGGAGCCAAGAGGAGAAGAACCTACTTTTCGAGGCTATTAAGAATGGCTATGATGTAGAACAGGCAATGGAATTATTCCCGCTGCGAACACGCAAAGCTATTCTTAATATGGCACTTTCTTTCGGCTATTCAAGTCGTACAAAAGATAATAAGACTTTGTTTGTCAAAGGCGTCAAAAGGCGCAAGAGACGAACGAAGGAAGAGCTACAAAATGAAGCCGCGGGAACGACTTCATATTTGACTAATTTAAAAAGTTTAATAATGAATATTGTACCACAATATCCATCTTCAATGCCATCAATAAATGAAAAAATAGATATTGCTGAAAATTTATTAAAGCAGGTTGCTTGTATCCTTGATGAGTTAAGGAGAGCGTCATGAGTCTCTTAAAATATGATAAATTTAAAATAACACCTGCAGCAATAGAAGAGGCTCAGGAGCAGATATATATTCTTGAAGGCACTATTGCGATGAATCGGCTAACAACCGTTTATGCCGATCCCAATCAGGGCAAAACTACGTTGTCGATGGCATTGGCACGGTTGATTAATGCCATCTATCTGGATGCCGAAAATCCGATAGATACATTTCCCGATCAGATCTTAAAAAAATGTGACATTTACGCTACCAGCATGGGAGCTTCGATGGATGATTTAAAAGACATTCTAAATGAAATTCTAACATCTGGAGTGTCAGGCAAATTAATCATTGTCGATACACTCTCACATTTTGTAGACCCTAATAATAATGTTGATGTACAAAGTTTCTATCAACTCCTCAGGCGGATCACAAATAACGGCAATGGTGTTGTTGTTCTCCATCACACCAATAAAGGTGACAGTAATTCAGAAAACCCCAAAAAACAGTTTTTTGGGAGTTCGGTCATCAAAGCACAGTCGGATACATTGCTGTATTTGACTGGATTTTCAGATGATGTAGGAAATATTGTCGTTACAATGGAGCCAGAAAAGAAGCGTGGATACATCGAGAAAAGAAGTTATAAAATCTCCACATTAACATACGATATTGAGCCAGAAAAATATGATGACCCTGCTCAGTTGGCAAAAGACAAACCGATTATAAACATGATTAAAGGCTATCTGACTGAACCAAGAATGACCACGCAGATACACAAATATATGGAATCACAAAAAATATCACGACGACGAACAAATGACATTTTAAACCGATACATAAACACCTTCTGGGAAAAGGGAGGGGATGGTAGAAAAAGGAACTGGACATTGAAAAAAGATGAAAATTTGAAAGAAGCCAGTTGACTAGTAGTGATACTATTGGGAATCTTGCATGGATGGCGGATACCTGGGAATCTTGTGCAACTGAATAATGAATAATCTGAATATTTTATAGAATTCTATTTATAGATTCCTAATATATCGGTGGTTGCACAAGATTCACAACAAATAGCCCCCTATTACTATTATAATTGAGCTATACCGCCTCTCACTTCATTCACGACTCTTCGACTCTTCGCAGACGTTCGCCCTTGGGCACTCCGTGCTCCTGACGGGCGTCACTTACTGCTCATCGTCTCATCCTCATTCATTTTGTTCGGACGGTATAACCCGCTATGTTTGGCTGAAAAGTACTGTCTAGATACGAAACGGCTGAAGTGGAGCAGCTACGTCGAGAAGGCGCCAGTCACGGAGTGACTAGCCTGCTCGATGCAGATGCGGCATGGAAGTCGTGAGTATCGAAGTGCAGTGCTTTTTGGCCAAACCTAAATTATTGGCATATTGGCCGAATCTAAAGAGACCCTAAAGCCTATCATTCCACTCCAAATTTTTTGAATGCCTGACCCACGGGAGTTTCACACAGATTTTCCTACTCATCCAAAATTCCAGAACCTAAATGCTAAACTATGAATTGCCGTGGATTTCGACTAAAGGGAGTCTAAAGACTAATTCGTCTCGCGCTGTACTATGACAATCAACTTTGGAGATACGACCGATGTGCGGCAGAGTGGATATGTACGATCTCGAATCAGTCAAAGAAGACGTCAGAAAATATTACGAGGGCAATGTCGAAGACCATATCGTTTACGATACCCTGGGGTACAATGTTCCGCCATCCACAGATTTGCCAGTCTGGTACGAGCATAATGAACACGGCATTCTCTACCCCATGCACTGGGGGGCTTATCCCACATTGGGTAAATGAGAAAAACACCAAATACTCAATGATTAACGCCAGGGCCGAAGATGTGGCCAGGAGACCCGCCTATGCCTCATCCTTCAAATATCGTCGCTGTCTGATTCCCGTCAACGGCTTCTACGAAAATGGCAGAAGATCCCCGGCTCCAAAACGAAACAGCCCTGGTACTTCAGAGCCAGGGAGAAATCCTATCTATTGCTTGCCGGTATTTGGGACGAGTGGCATGAAGACGATGAGATCATTAAAAGCTGTACGATACGAGATTATAAAACCCATCCACGATCGAATGCCGCTTATTATAAAGCCAGAAGACGTTTGACTGTGGTTAGTCGAGACAGTGAGAGATTCTTTTGTTTTGAGACCGCTAATGAAACCTATCGAAGATGATTATCTGGAAGATTGGCCAGTTATATTTTTATACAATGGCTCGCAATATAATGGTAAGCGATGTATACTGCCTTTAAACAATAATATATTTGTTGATATTAATTTAAGACAATAATGTTAGTATTCATATCTTTGTAAAAAAACATTCAATGAAAAAATGAAAAAAAGGATTTAGGAATATAATAACTGCTATCTTGTATATATCAACTTATACTGTAACAGGGTTGGGATGGAAGATTGACCTTAACTACAGATGGTCATTATGTTAGTGACAATAATGTGACTATTCCACCAAGTGGTTCATATACAGGTGGATTATCATCCAATTTGACGCCGGATGGCACATATAAATAAAAAAGGATATTATAATGGGATTTTTTAATTTTGGTAAAAAAAAGACTTCTGATAATCCCCTTACTGAATTAATTAAAGAAGTTGGATTTCATAAAGCAGCTGAGGAAGCAGCATTAGTATTAACTAAACATTTAGGTGGAAATAAAAACATTGCATTGGAATTTATTTTGGCCGAATTAGATGCTGCATCACGTGGTGATAAAGACTCATCCTTGTTTGCTATACAAAGTGGTATTCATATAGAAGAATTTAGAGGTTCTATAAATAGAGAAATGTCTGCATCTGCAGAGAAAGCACAAAATATAATGAATAAATATAGTATTGCTTTGCTGCATGATAAACACTTGGCTGGAAGTTTTCGTCGGGAAGTAATAGATTTTGTAATGAAAATGTATAAACTTGGGAAATACCAGAAAGAAGAATATTCCCGTGATGAACAAATAAAAAATTTAATCATGAAATATTCGTTAAAAGAATTGTCTGAAATCGCTGATAATGGTAATGTATATGCTCAAATAGCAATGTGGTATTCATTAATGGTAATGAAAGAGGAAGGTGTAGAAGTTGATGATGCAAGTATTCTCGACTGGATGTCACTAGCAGCTGATAATGGGGATGGAGAATCAGCCAATGAATATTCAATATGGCTTGGTCACAAAATAGGCGAACTTGTAGGTAGTGATGGAGAAATAGAAACAGAAAATATTCCATATTTAAATAGTTTATTAAAATCGTGGCTAAAAAATAAAAAAACAGCAATCGAACAAGGTTTTGTAAAAAATGATCAAGATGAATTAAGAAATATGCAAGAATTATACCTATGGTCAGACAAAATAATGCAAGAAAATAATCTACCCCCTTTTTAGGTTTAAGCACGTTGTTTCATAAAATTGTATAAGTTGTATTAGTATCATGGGAGTGTTAGAATTTTTATGTCACTCCTGCTGAATTTTCATGAACTTTTCCGTATAACATAAAAATTCGAATACTCCCTGATAGAAACCCATCCACGATCGGATACCCGTCATACTGAAACTGGAAGATGCACGGCTCTGGCTTGACGAAACATTGAGGGATACGGCCGTACTCAGACTCCATCCGCTTTTTAGACTAAAAATTAAACTATGGAGCATATTTTGAATCTTCTCGCGAAACAGGTTAATGAGTTTGAACGTACCCTCGAGGCACTCCTTCGGTGGCACGGGACGGACGCCGCCGCAAAAAACGAGGATCTTGGCCTGGGCTGGCTTCGGTACCGAACCCAAAAACGCATAGACTTCCTTCGCCGATCCGCTGTCCGTGGGTCAGAAAAGAGTGGCCGAGACATGGATGCGGTCCTCGACGATATCGAACAGCAACTGACGGTCCATTATGGCAACAGGGATGCGAAAAAAATAGCGGCACTATACGCCAGGATGAAAGATGACGACACGGACACGATGGAGATTCTGTTTCGGCTAAAGGCGGAGCAGCTCGAGTTCCGGATAGCCCGTCTGCTCGAGACGGATGATTTTTGGAGCCAGGGGCTACCCTGCCTGCCGCCCCCAAGAAAAAAACCGGACGATAAATCCTTGCTGGAAATCCTCGTTGCCATAATACAAATGCCGATTGTTATTTTCGCAGAAATCGTCCACGGCCTCAAAGTGGCCGCCGATCCCCAAATCGCCGCCGCACCCCATCCGCTTGAGAAGGGGAAAAATTACGAACTGTTCATTGGGCTCCACCACGAAAAAAACGGCGGACTTGTCATTTACAATGGTCAAATCAGGGGCTTTGAAGACAAAGGGGTCGACCTGGTCTACATTTCGCCCAAAAACCGCACCCTGGATCTTGTGCAGTGCAAACACTGGGACTCTCCCATGGAGCGGGATCTACTGCCCAATGTCTACAAAAAACTGAGTGCGTACGACTTCGATTTTGTCAATCTCGACGCATCGATCATTGTGGAAAAACTGCAGATCGCGACTGGGCTCCCCTTTGTTGAAAAAGCATTGAACGAATTTCGAGAAAACAAAGGGAGTTACAAAGTAAGAAAAATCTTTTATATCGCGCGGGGCTGGACCGCCACTTTTCTTGGAGGGAGTACCCACGAGACAGGAAAAGGCATATATTGTTACAAGGACATGAAGATTGTAGTTCAGTACCCCGTAACGCCAACACCGTGGTATCTATTACCTAAAGATTCCCCGTATGGTCCTAATGGGTGATGTCTGTATCAGTTGACGAAAGCAATTAGGGAGAATAGCTACGCCTAGTTTCGGAAGAATTTCGTTATAGACGACTTCAGGCTCTTCATCGAACTCACCGTCGACCATCAATTATGGCCCGGCATCCATGAGACGAAAGAAAAGACAACAGAGAAGGCGAGATGGTTTGTAAAGAGGTTGTGAATACTGCGAGGCTGTTCAGAATTTTGTGTCAGGATCCAGTAGACCGAAATCATATCAAAGCTCCAATACCCCGTCAAGCCTGCCTTCGTAGATGATGGCCAGCTGGGACAGTGTCAGATTCCAGTTGGCGATGGGCTTGGACCACTTCTTCTTGGCATTCTAGATGCCCATATAAAGCAGTTTCAGCAGGCTATTTTCATTCGAAAAGGCTCCCTTGGTTTTTGTTCAGTTTCCTGATTGCCGGTGGACCGATTCGATGATGTTGGTTGTATAGATGATCTTCCGAAACTTTTTTCAAAAAATCTTCACAGACTTACGACCTCAGTATTAACTCACAGTCCCGATACTTTCGGAATGCCCCGGGGTATTCACACCCAAAGGATTCTTTACACCTCTTTCCACACCCTTGGAGTATAGTACCCCGAACACCGCCACTGACATCTCTCCTATCTGGTTCCTTTCTAGTGATGAATCCAAATCACAGGAGGTAATCATGTTAAAAGTCTATCTTACAGACTTGCAGGCGTACAACGAAGGACATTGGGGTGGGAAATGGATCGAACTGCCACTGACCTCTTTTGAGCTCTCACATACGATTTCAGAAGTGCTGAACGAGGGTGAAACCGTTTGTAAGACGGAAGATCACGAGGAGTATTTCATAACAGACTACGAATGGGAAGAAGAGCAGGTGCTTGACGTGGAAGAGTACGCAAACCTCTTCGAACTGAACGATCAAGTTCAAAAACTCTCCGAACTCCAGCCATATCAGCTCAAAGCAGTTCGGTTTCTCCTGGATCAAGGTATATCACTCGATATTGACGACGCTATCGCCAGTTCCGATGAAGTAATCATCCACGAAGGTCAGGAGATGGAGGATGTCGCTTATAACCTGATCCAGGAAAGCTATAACCTTGATAATATCCCAGCACTTATCGCCAATCATATCGATTACGAGGGTATTGCAAGAGATCTGGAGTACGAAGGATGCTACCGCGAATATGACGGTGACATCTACGAGTACCACTATTGAACAGAACGTGGAAGAGTGGAGAAGACTAACGCACTGCGTTTGTTGAATCAATACTTTCCACTGCGTGGACTCTGCATTGCTTGTCCGAAAGAAAATCAGTAGAAAATCTTGAAAGTGTCACCCAAAGTGTCACCTAGAGAAAACTTAAACGAAATCAGAGTTGAAAGAATAGGATTGAAATCACTGAATTTAGGACTTGAAGTATGGTGGCGGGGGGGAGACTTGAACTCCCGACCTCCGGCTTATGAGACCAGCGCTCTAGCCAGCTGAGCTACCCAGCCAACCTCTGTTTGTGGAGCGGTATTTTATCCTAACCCAGAGGATTTGTCAAGAGTCAAAAGAAGCTTTTTATCAAATCGCCCGCCGGAGAGTTTTTGATGCTCTCAGGAAGTTTCTTTTCGATCTCCTCTTTTGCCTTCGATTTCAAGAGAGCATTTTTATCTATTTTGATGTTCGGTTTCATCAGTGGCCCCTCGAGCGTTACAGGCAGCATCATTTTTCGAATTTTGATGTCGAGCGTCGTATCGATGGTTTGATTTTCAAGATCGATCTTTCCATCTTTCGAACTTATTTCCGTCAGACGGCTTTTCATATAGAGGTCCGACCGCAATATTTTCTTGTCGATTTTTGTATCGATGATGGTACGTTCATACACCTCTTTCGTAATGTCGAAATTCGCCAGTTGTTGAAGAAGGAAACTCATTTTATTGGGAAGGATCTGTCCGTTAAGAAGCTCGGCATGGAGGGTTCCTATCTGTTTCAGCGTATCGAAGGTCAGTTTCGCATTGGCACGGGAATCGAAAATATGCGGATAGAGTAGCATGTCGGTCAATGCAACGGTTTGGATGTTTTTGATCTGGACATTGGCGATTCCGTTTTTATAAAGGGCATCGAAAGCGCCGCCCAATGTGTCGGAGTGCGCTGTGGCTTGGACCAGGTTTTTGGAGGTTTCGACATCGCCGGTGATTTTTATATCGCCTTTCATGTGCTGATTGGTGATGAAGTGGAGCTTGTCGAGGTCGGGTACATTCAAGGTATAGTCGGTGGAGAGCGCTCCTTCTTTGATATCGTAAGCGAGTCTCTTCGCGCTCAGATTCGCAACCGATGTGACAAACCATAGATCGGAAACGGCTTTGGTATGTTCAAGGTCTGTCGCTATGTCACCCTTGAAGGTAAAATTGGACGGGATGCTCAGGTTGAAATCCCGCTCGATCGGAAGAGGGTGAAGAAGTCCCTTTCTGATGGTCGTCAGCACCTTTCCATCGAGATTTTCCATATCCAGACTGGGTATATCGGCTTTGATATTCACGATTCCCTGGGCGTAATCGGGTTGATCGAGCATATGCAGAAGCCTCTCGATATGAAGATGTTCGACATCGGCTTTCAGATCCCCGGGTTTGAACGCTTTGAGTGTCAGGTGATATGCCGTCTCGCTTTCGGCGATATCGCTCTCGCCATCGATCTGCATCCGCTCTTTGTCGCCTTTGACGCTCCCGTGTGTCCTGAACGGCCCATTGAATTTGGTTCCGATGAGTTTTTGAAGATTTGAAAGTTCCTGGATTTCGACGTCGTAAGTCGCATCGACGTGTTGTGACAGCAGATTCATCGTACCTTTGGTGGAAATGATCGTATCGTCTCCGATTTTGAGAGCAAACTCGAAACGATCCGGGCGAAGAAGAAATGTCTCCAACCTGGTCGGCAATGGTACCTGTGCAGCTATTTTTTTTTCAAGAAGCGGCTGAAGGAAGTTGTTCCCGGGAGTGGTAAAGAGTAAGCCGTAAGCCGCTCCAAATAGTAGAAGGAGCAGAAAAAGCATCGACACAAATATTTTCATCATCGTTTCCTCGTATACAATATTTCGCACATTATATCATGAGCGCCATGAATAGAGGATTGTAGTTTAAACATTTAGTCAAAAAGACTAAAGAATGTGCATCGATATAGCTAAATAATTCGATGTATATCTTGACAAAGAAAAAATTTTGGGTTAAAATTTCGGCACTTATAAAAAGTAATTGCTAAAATCCACATCACGAAAGGAGCGTCAATGAGTTTCCAACCACTTGCGAACCGAGTTTTGGTAGAGCGTGTTGATGAACCACAAAAAACTGCATCCGGCATTATCATTCCCGATAACGCCAAAGAGAAGCCCCAGGAGGCTGAAGTTCTGGCGATTGGACCGGAAGTAGAAGAGGAAGGCCACATCAAAGTGGGTGACAAAGTCGTGTTCGGCAAATACAGCGGAACAGAGATTACCATTGACGGAAAAGAGTTGCTTATTCTCAACAGCGACGACATTCTCGGAATTTTGAAATAAGAGGAGGGTGAAAGATGGCAGCTAAAGAGATTCATTTTTCAGATGCGGCACGCAACGAACTGTTCGAAGGCGTGAAAAAACTGGCCGATGCGGTCAAAGTGACGATGGGGCCGCGCGGACGCAACGTACTCATTCAAAAGAGTTTCGGTGCACCGAGCATTACCAAAGACGGCGTGAGCGTCGCACGTGAGATCGAGCTCAAAAACACTATCGAAAACATGGGCGCGCAGCTTGTCAAAGAGGTTGCGAGCAAAACAGCCGACGAAGCGGGTGACGGTACGACCACTGCAACCGTTCTTGCATACAGCATCTTCAAAGAGGGCCTGCGCAACATCACGGCCGGTGCCAACCCAATCGAAGTGAAACGCGGTATGGACAAAGCCTCCAACGCGATTATCGAAGAGCTGAAGAAGATCGCCAAAGAGGTCAAAGACAAAAAAGAGATCGCACAGGTTGCGACGATCTCCGCAAACTCCGACGAGACGATCGGTAACCTGATCGCCGAAGCGATGGAAAAAGTCGGCAAAGACGGCGTCATCACCGTCGAAGAGGCCAAGGGTATCATCGACGAACTCGAAGTGGTCGAGGGTATGCAGTTCGACCGCGGATATTTGAGCCCATACTTCATCACCGATGCCGAGAAGATGGAGTCCGTTCTCGAAAATCCGTACATTCTTCTGACCGACAAGAAGATCACGAACCTCAAAGATATCCTTCCGGTGCTCGAAGGCATCCAGCAAAGCGGCCGCCCACTGCTCATCATCGCGGAAGATGTCGAGGGTGAAGCGCTTGCGACACTGGTCGTCAACAAACTGCGCGGTATCCTCAACATCGCGGCGGTCAAAGCACCGGGATTCGGTGATCGACGTAAAGCGATGCTGCAAGACATTGCGGCACTGACCGGCGGTACCGTTATCAGTGAAGAGGTCGGACGTACACTCGAGAGTGCAACCGTTGCGGATCTCGGACAGGCGGGCCGCGTGGTTATCGATAAAGACAATACGACGATCGTCGATGGTAAGGGTGACAAAACGGCAGTCGAAGCGCGCATCAAAGAGATCAAAATTCAGATCGAGAATACGACAAGCGATTACGATCGCGAGAAACTGCAGGAGCGTCTCGCGAAGCTTAGCGGAGGTGTCGCGGTCATCAAAGTCGGTGCTGCGACGGAAACAGAGATGAAAGAGAAGAAAGACCGCGTCGACGACGCACTCTCCGCGACCAAAGCGGCTGTGGAAGAGGGTATCGTTATCGGTGGCGGTGCGGCACTGATCCGCGCTGCAAGCAAGGTCGAGCTCAATCTCGAGGGCGACGAAGCGATCGGTGCGGCCATCATCTTGCGCGCTGTCAACGCTCCGCTCAAGCAGATTGCGGAGAATGCCGGCTTCGATGCAGGCGTTGTCGCGAACAACGTACAGTGTGCCGAAGACGAAAATGTCGGTTTCAACGCGGCAACCGGTGAGTATGTGAACATGCTCGAAGCGGGTATTATCGACCCGGTCAAAGTCGAGCGTGTCGCACTCCAGAACGCGACAAGCGTTGCGAGCCTTCTGCTGACAACCGAAGCGACCGTCAGCGAAGTCAAAGAGGAGAAAGCTGCCGCCGCTCCGGCAATGCCGGATATGGGTGGTATGGGAGGTATGGGCGGCATGATGTAATCGACGCCCATTTCCACCATGAAAAGGCAAGCGGGATGCTCCCGCTTGCCTTTTTTTATTTACTACACAAACCCCTTCTTCTTCGGCCCTGTCGAATCAATGAACCGAACCGACCATAATGCAATTCGGCACATAGGGTTTTGGATAAATGGTGAAGATGCGAATGGAATGCCTAATGGAGTGTACTATCGGGATTTGGCCTGACACTCAGGACAGATTCCGCGCAGAGTTATGAAGCTCTCTTCGATTTTATAGCCGCTTAAATTTTCAGCCTCTTCTATGATTTTTTCAACGCCGATGACGATGTCTTCGACTTTATGGCATCTATCGCATACCATATGCAGATGCGGATCCTTGATGAGCTCGTAGACCGATTTGGCTTGTGGCAGTTTGACCTCCTGGATAAGGCCGTTTTCGATCATCTGATTGATATTCTTGTAAATTGTCGCAAGCGATACGCTTGGAAACTCTTTAAGCATCTCCTGATAAAGATCTTCGATATTGATATGCCCATGTTTTTCGAGCATCGATATGATCTTCAACCGCTGTGGCGTCACTTTCAGTTCATGCTCTTTGAGCAGTTCCGCGGTCCCTTTCATAAAATCTCCCTCTATAAATTTCGGCATTTTACCGAAGTTTTTGTTTTTATAAGTTTATACATCAACTATTCGAATAATACAATAAAGAGATATCCTTTTTAAGGAAAATTATTTTCTTTTAAGGAAAATTATACAATAATTATCAAAGGAAAAATATTTTCCATAGAAAAGGAGAAATTATGGCGACTCGAGGAAATTCGATCATCAAGGGTTTGGAGATCGGTGAAGTGATCAATCTACTCAACCGGGCGTATGCGGACGAGTGGCTGGCCTATTATCAGTACTACATAGAGAGCAAGGTCGTCAAAGGGATCATGAAAGATGCGGCGATTGCCGAACTGGATCAGCATGCGGCGGACGAGCTTCGCCATGCCGGTATGGTAGCGGATCGGATCATCCAGTTGGGTGGCACACCGATTCTACATCCGAAAGAGTGGTTCGAAAAGACGAACTGCGGTTACGACGCACCGACGGAGTTCAATGTGTTGAATATTCTCGAAGACGCGATCAAGGGAGAGCAGTGTGCCATCGGCGTCTACAGTCAGCTCGCGGAGATGACGCAGGGAAAAGATATCGTGACCTACGACATCGTCAGCCAGATTCTTGCCGATGAAGTGGAACATGAAGAGGATCTCGTGGCATTGCACGAGGATATTACGGAGTTTATCGACCAGATCAAAGGTTCAATTTCATGAGACAGTACGAAACATACAGGTGTGAGAAGTGTGGCAACGAAGTCGAAGTCCAGAGAGTGGGTGGCGGTACGCTGGTCTGCTGCGGTGAAGAGATGGTATGCACGACCGAGAATCTGACAGCGGTCAATCTGATGAAAGCCTTCGCCGGTGAATCGATGGCGCGAAACAAGTATGAGTTTTTCGCCGAGATGGCGTATGAAGAGGGGTGGCACCGTATCGCCGAGCACTTCAAGGAAGCGGCGTTGAACGAAAAGTATCATGCCAAGGCGGAATTCAAAGCCTACAACCAGCTGCTCTACGGTATCGAGATCTACGAAACACTCAAAAACCTCGATATCGCGATGGAGGGTGAGCATTACGAACATACACAGATGTATCCGAATTTTGCGAAAATAGCCGAAGAGGAGGGATACAACTCGATCGCGAGGCTTCTCAAAGCGATCGGCAAAGTCGAAGTGGAGCATGAACGCGAATATTCGGAACTCAAAAAGTGCCTCGAAGAGGAGGGATTTTTCGAAAGTGGCGATGAGGAGTATTGGGTCTGCGAAGTGTGCGGCCATGTCCATCGCGGCAAGAGAGCACCCAAAGCCTGTCCACTCTGCAAAGCACCGCAGGAGTATTTCAAGCGTGAACATTTGTGCTGATGTCGAAACAAAAGGAAAATAGATGATAAAAATTTTAATGCTCGTTGCGGTTTCGCTTTCGCTTTTCGCGATGGAGCCACTGGTGAATGCCGAGTGGCTGAAAGCCCATTTGAATGACAAAGATCTCGTTATCGTCGATCTCTCTTCGAAAAAACTTTATGTAAAGGGGCATATTCCGGGTGCCGTGCAGAGCGGCATCGGAAAATGGCGGAAAGTGAATGGAAAATTCGCCCTCGTCCGCTCCATGGAGGAGATCGAGACACTGATGCGCCGTCTGGGCATCGGCAAGGAGAGCAGAGTGGTCGTCTACTCGCACCACAGCAACAGTAAGGATATGCTCAAGCCCTCTTATGTGATATGGGCGATGGAGCTCTACGGGTTTAAAAATACGGCGATGCTCGACGGTGGCCTGAAGGCATGGCGAAAAGCGGGTGGAAAGCTCTCCAAAGCGATACCGGCCGTCGAGCCAGGAGATTTCGAAGCTTCGTTCCATCCGAAAATGGCGGTGGACCTGAAGGGGGTCGAAGCACGTATCGGAAAAGTTCGGATGCTCGATGCCCGCCCGGCCGTTTTCTACTTCGGTGCCAGAAAGCAGCCCGCATTGAAACGTGCCGGCCATGTCAGCGGTGCAAGCAGCTATTTCTGGAAATACAGCTTCAACGACGATGGGACGATGAAGCCGGCCGCCACGATCGAAGCGATGCTGGTTGACGGGATGGGTCTCGACCCGGAAAAAGAGATCGTCACCTACTGCACGGGTGGCCTTGAGACATCGATGAACTATTTCGTGCTCCATCGACTGCTCGGATTCACCAAAGCGAAACTTTACGACGCTTCGATGAAGGAGTGGGCGAACCGTGACGATACACCGATGACGAAATATCGGTGGGAGTAAAGAAGTTTATTTAAGGAAAAAATTTATCTTTTAATGGTATTATTCTAAAAAAATTTGAAGGAGCAGGAATATGAAAAAATTGACTATTACATTGAGTGTCGTTGCAGCATTCGGTCTCAGTGCCGTCGCGTCCGACGCTTTGATCGAGAAAGCGAAACAGGCGGGACTCAAGCCGATCCCGGAAAACAAGACAGAGCTTTATAAACTCATCGACAATCCGAAAAATCCGGTGACGGACGAAAAAATCGAATTGGGCAAAAAACTCTATTTCGATCCACGGCTGAGCAAAAGCGGCCTCATCAGTTGTAACACATGCCATAACCTTGCGACCGGCGGCGTCGATGGTGTCGATGTGGCGACAGGCCACAAATGGAGAGGAAATCCGCACCACCTGAACTCTCCAACCGTCTACAATGCGGTCTTTATGGAAAAACAGTTCTGGGATGGACGAAGCCCGGATCTCGAAGATCAGGCACAGGGGCCGATCCAGGCGACGCCTGAAATGGCGGCGACGAAAGAGCATGTCGAAAAGGTCGTGAACTCCATGCCCGCGTATGTCAAAGCGTTCAAACAAGCCTATAACGATCCGAAGTTCAAACCGAGCTTCAAAGATGTCGCGGACGTTATCGCCGTTTTCGAGCGCACACTCGTCACCCCTTCACGCTTCGACGAGTTTCTGAACGGATGTGACAAAGCGCTCACCAAGAAAGAGAAAGAGGGGCTGAAGATCTTTATCGACAAAGGGTGTGCGAGCTGTCATAACGGCGTCGGGCTCGGTGGAAGCATGCAGCCGTTCCCTGCCGTCGGCAAGTACAAGTATGCCAATGTCGGCGACTTCAAAGGTGACAAAAACGGAATGGTCAAGACGCCGACACTGCGCAACATTCTCGAAACACGCCCCTACTTCCACAACGGTGCGGTCTGGGATATCGAAGAGGCGATCAAAATCATGGGTGAAACCCAGCTTGGCGTGAAGATCAGCGACAAAGAGGCCGACAAGATCAAAGCGTTCTTCGGTGCGCTGACCGGCAAGAAACCGTATGTCCGTTATCCCGAACTTCCTGCAAGTACCGACAAAACACCAAAACCTGACCTGAACTAACTCGAAGCTCCGCTTTGGCGGAGCTCTGTTTTTCCATTTTACTTTTTTGACCTTCTTTGCTCACATGATACATAGGCTTCATATGGGTATAAGTAGTCGACGCTGAAAAGCCTACTTTTCATCATGGTACCGACAATACATAAAAGTGTCAGAATTAGATTGCCAAATTTTTCTTTTGGTATTTCGTATCACGTTTGAGTGGTTTGCCTGGAATGTCAGTATGCTGTGTTATCCCGGCAATCCATCCACTCGCGGTGAAAGCAGCCATTCGGAATAGCGGATTATGTAGATCAGGAATGGTGCACTCCAAATCAGAGCCGAAAGTAGGTAAAGGGTCGATGCCTGCTCTGGATAGAAGGCGACGGCGATGCGAAGGATCGTCGCCAGTACGATCAGAGCGACACTCAGACAGATCCAGCCGTTACGCTCTTTGGCGATGTCTCTTCCCGTATGGACGATGGTGATGACGATCATCACCAGATAGAACGAGAGTGTCCAGGCGCCGGTGGTGAGCACATGCAGTAGATCGCCGTCGAAATAGTGCAGACCGCTGAGATAGTTGTACCCGATGAGTCCGTATCCTATGGCGATCAGTATGGGCAGCAGTTCGAGCGAGACGATTAGCTTTTCAAAAAGGATATTGGTTTCATCGTAGTTGATGAAATCGTTGAGTATCGCCAGACTGGCGGCAGCCGTACCCAGAGCGATCCAGCCCAGTGCTCTGTTTTCTGGAAAGAAAAACTGAAGTGTCGTAAAGAGTGTGATCATGAAGATAGTCAGATTGTATGCCGGCGGGCGGGCGAAAAATGCCTCTTCATTCCCCTCCAGCTCCAGTATCTCACTCACCGCTTCGATATTGACACGGCGAATCGCCAGTATAATCAATACCAGAAAAACACCAAGTGATACTTTCAAAACTTCCAGAGGTGCTGTCTTTGCGATACCTGCGACGCTGAGGAAAAACCATATCTGCGCTGCCTGTACCGCTACGAAAGCATAGGCGATACTGACATGCCGTTTGGCAGGATCTTTAAAAATCGGTTTGATCACCAGCAGGGTAAGCCATGCAAACAGCAGAATATTGACGATGGCAGTCGGATAGACACCGATAGTGCCCATCATCCAGAATGTCACGCGCCCTATCATCCAGAGTCCGAAAATAGCGGCAAGTGTTTTGCCGACAATAGGTACCGTCCCCGGATAGAGTTCAGGAGCACCGGTAAAGATAAACGCCGCCATTCCCAGAAAACCGACACCAAAAAGCATCTCGTAGATATGCCAGCTCAAGCCGTCAGAGATAAAACCGAGTGTAATGGTACCGTTATAATAAAGCGCCCACAAAAGGATCGAAAGGATCATATAGGGTGCCATCAGTAAAAATGCGGGGCGAAATCCGTAAGCCAAAAAGATTGGAATATTCCCCTCAGGATAGGATTCGTAATGTTTGGTAGCTGCCATTATTTTAACTCCAGTTCAAATGTCTCGATGATGTAGGGATCGCTCAGAAGTTTTGCTGTCTCATGATAGACATAGGCGTCGTCCCTCTGGCTCTGCGGGCGATCAAACGTAAATGTTTTGACGATTCTGCCCGGATCGGGTTCAAGCAGCAATATCTTGTCGCTCAGACGGATCGCTTCCATGATGTCATGCGTGATGAAAAAGATGGTGATCTCCTTCTTTCCGATCAGTTCGATGACATGGTTCTGGAGTTCCCGTTTGAGTCCGATATCGAGTGCCGAAAAAGGCTCGTCCAGAAAGAGCAGATCCGGTTTCGTCACGAGTGCTCTGGCAAAAGAGACCCGCTGACTCATTCCGCCGCTGAGTTCCTTGGGAAATTTGTCGAAATCATCCTCTTCCAGATCGAAGCGCAGTGCGATCTCTCTTGCACGCTGGAGCTGTTCGCTTTTGGGAACTCCCAAGGCTTTGAGTCCGAAAGCGATATTGTCTATGACATTTTTCCACGGCAGCAGACGGGGATCCTGAAAAGCGATGGACTGTGTTTCAAAGCTGTTCTCGATCAAACCCTCCTGCCGATCCAGAAGTCCGGCACACAGGCGCAGCAGTGTCGTTTTCCCACCGCCGCTGGGTCCCACGACGGAGAGCACTTCACCTTCCTGCAATTCAAAACCGATATCTTCCAGAATCGTTTTATATCCAAACGAAAAGGTCAGATGTTCTACTTTTAGTCTCGCCATTTTTCGACCTCCTGTTTGATCGGCTCCAGAAAGATATACTCTACCAGCATCAAAAGCCCGATCATGATCACAACCAGAGCCAGCGCAGTCTGGGTATCGAGCTGACTTCTGGAGAGGGCAAGTGCCGCACCGATACCGTCACTCGTCGCCAGCAGTTCTGCCATGACGACGATTTTCCACGCCATTCCCAGTGCACTCACCCAGGCGGGAAAAATATAAGAGAATATATGGGGCAGATAGATATCGGTAAACTTCATCATGAAGGGAACTTTGAAAGTATCCGCCATCTCTTCAAATTTGTCTTCGAGTGTGCGCGTACCCTGAAGTGCGCCGATAAAGACAATCGGCATCGAAGCGACAAAAACGGTAAACTCCACCGTCGCATCGCCCATACCGAACCAGATCATCGCCAGAACGATCCACGCAATCGGCGGCATACCCATCAAAATGGTGATGATGGGACGGCTGGTCATCGACGCGGTGACAAAAAAGCCCGCCAGAAGTCCCAGTACCGTTCCCACCAGCATAGAGATGCCAAACCCGACCACCACACGGTCGACGGTGATGAAGAGATTTTCGAGAAACTCTTCATCTTGGAAAAGATCTGCTACCGTTTTGAAACTATCCATCGGAGAAGGAAGAATCATATCTCCGTAAAACTGGTTGCCCACATCCCATACCGCGATAAAGAGGAAGATGGAGGCAATCGCTCCCCATCCGCTCCATAAAAAGGCGGGAAAATCCCTGAGAATCTTTCTGACCGCATCCATCAGTAGTAAAATCCTTCATCCGGCAATGCACCGCCGATGATTTTCGGACTGTCATTTTTCATCTGGGTAAAGAAAAATTCGATATCTTTACGCGCCTCTTTTGCCGGCACAACATCCAGCTGGACATGCGCGATGGAGTCCGCTACCGCTTCAGGGGTAAACATCTTGATCTGTTTGACAACCATTTCACCTGCTTCTTTGGGGTGTGCTTTGTACCATGCCATCGCCTCTTTGTATGCTTTTTCAAAGGCTTCAATGACCGCTTTGTTCTGACGTATATCGCCGACAACCGCCATACCTGCCTGTGCGATTTTGGATTCCGTACCAAAAGCTGCTCCCCACTCTTTTTGCAGATCGATACCGCGGTAGAGTTCAGGTGCGACGATGCTGACAGGGAAAGATTTGGTCTTTCGGAGCACCATTGATGTAGCGGGTTCCGGCAACAGGGCATTGTCCTGTCGTCTCATGATAAGCTGCTGTGCGGCATCCATCGGATTGGAGACATAGATGAGTTTGATCTCTTTTTTACTGATCCCCTTTTCCTTCATGATAGAGCGCAGTACGATGTCAGGCATATCTCCTCTCCAGGGCACGACGAGTGATTTGCCTCTGAGCTTTTCGAGCGTATCGATGCTTCTGTCCCTGACCAGAATCTGCAAAATTCCCCAGACAGAGACATTGAGCAGCTGAATGGGCTGTTTTTTGTTGTACAAAATGGCACCTACATTGGTAGGTATCGCGACAAAATCGACCTCTTTGTTGATAATCATCGCCCGCAGCTGGTCGGGATTGTTCCAGAGTCGAAACTCCACTTTTTTTGCGACATCTTTGAGTGCACCCGTTTCGATCATGTGAAAGATCGGATGTGAGACATTCGCCGCAGGACCGGCAATAACGATTTTTTCCAGTTTCTGGGCAGCGAAAGTCGCTGTAGCGATCAGCAGTGCCCCCAACATAACAATTTTTTTCAACATATTTTTCCCCTCGTTTTTCATTTTAAATTAAAAAAGGTACCCCACACGGGCCACCACTCTGCTCTTTTCCAACGGTTGATACTCTTTGAGATTGTAATGCGCAAGGAACGATACACCGACTCCGACGTGGATTTTCGGTTTGCCAAAAGGCAGATACTCGATCTGCGGCGTGATATATCCCGCATTTCCGCTGAAAGCTTTGAACGGAAGCTTTGAACGCAGCATAGGGTTGGTATCGTTCCCCATATCTGTTTTGGAGTTGTATTTAAAGTTGTACTCTATTCCGATATTGAACTTGTCGCTCAGCGCTTTTGTCGTTCCAAGATCCACTGTCCACTCGTCACCGAAGTCATAATCGTGCTCGGCTTTGGGACGGTAGGTGTACATCGTATGGGCATCGACTCTCCAGGTCGAATCGATCATCTGCGAATATCCGATCCCCGCCTTGTACTCTGCAGCACCTGTTCCCATCTGGGTAGGCATCGGTGTGTGCACACCCTGTGCGAAAGAAGGTGCTTTTTTGAAATCGCTGTCAGTCGATCCGGTAGGCAGTTTCACGCCCGCTTCGACAGCGACCTGATATCCGTATGCAGCCATATCCCGCAAGACATATTTCCCCATCACGACGATATCCCCGACACCGCTGTTGTCGATGGCAACATCGTTTGGTCCCAGTTTGGCCGTCGCTTCGATCTGCTTGTAGGGGATCATGACCCTGATATCAGTATTTTTCGCAACACCGTAGCGCAGCACAAGCAGCGTGACACTGGCTTTGGCATCGAGATTTTCCCGATTCGTCACTTCATCGGTGCCGTCAAACATACTCTCTCTTTTGAAATAGATACGCTTGAGACCTATCACCACTTTCCCTTCCGGTACGACCATCGCTCCCGCTTTGGAATTGATACCAGGTATCACCTGTGCATGCATCGCCATACAACAGCAAAATGAGGTCAAGAATATTTTTCGCAAAACTGTTCCTTGAATAATAATCATTTTCAATAAGGAAGTGTAGCGGAGAATTTCTTAAGTAATTATAAAAATGATAATAAATATCAAGTTCATAACAGGAGTGGGAAAAACCCGCTTTTTACACAAATTTATCAGCTGGCCCTGCGCCAATCCAAATCTAATACGTGCAATCGCGTATGAACAAAAGCAGAAAATGAAAGAGAGACATTCTTTGTCAATCAGATCGTCAGCTATTTTTCAAATCAACCGGCACTCTTAAATGAACATGCCCTTCTCTCTAAAAGCGGAGATTTCTTAGTGAACGGTCGAACCTTTGAAGTTGGTGGCGAAATAAAAAACGACCAAAAAGATAAAAGATGTTGAGAACCCATTTAGGCCATCGATAATCTTGAAATGGATTCAAAAAGGAAGATTCTATATTGATATTTGGCTTTTGTATTGATATCGTAAGCCCATCATTTTTTATCGTTTCGAAAATGAATGATCACCCGATTCTTAACGCACCTCAGGGGAATAAAAAGAGAACCTCAATCACAACAGTGCAATAAACTTCTCTCTGGATGCAAAATAAACTTCGTCGCATCGTAAACCATAAAGAGGCCATAGATGATGACGGCGATCGAGGCGATCGTGATCATCGTTTTTCGCAGTTTTCCTTTTTGCATCAGGCCGGTGAAAAAGCCGAGGCTAAAAAGTGCCGGGATGGTGCTGAGGCCAAAGACCAGCATGACGATAGCACCCCAGAAGGGGCTCATCGTGCTGGCGGCGGTGACGGCGAAGAAGTAGACGAAACCGCACGGCAGCAGGCCGTTGATCATGCCGAGAAGGTAGAAGCTGAAGAGGGTTCGGTTGCCCATCAGGGCGCGGAAACTCTTTTGGTACCATCCGCTTTTCATGATGGAGTGTTCGATGATGGTCAGAAATTTCAGTTTGCCCATGATGGAGAGGCCGGTGAGGATCATCACGAAACCCGCGAAGAGAAAGAGTGCAGCGACGGTGTAGCCGCTGAAGGTTGCGACGCTTCCTAGATAACCGAAAAGCGCGCCCATGACGGTGTAGGTAGTGATGCGTCCGAGCGAATAGAGCAGATGGGCCGTCGCCTGATGTGTCCGGTTCCATTTCGGATCGACCTTTGCGCCCGTATAGGCGAGGACGATACCGCCGCACATGCCGACACAATGGCCGAACGATCCGAGGAAGGCGATCGTGGCGATCGAGAGAAAATTAATCGCTTCCATGCTGCTTCGTCAGTTTTTGTGCATAATCACGGTTGGTCAGGTTCTCTCCCCTCACCATCCGCTCTACCATCGTGTCGAAGTCGATCATTCCCTCCCCTTTTTTTTCATAAGCTCCAAAGCCGTACCCCATCGGCGTGCTCTCGAAAACCGAATACCACGCCACTCTTCCATCCAGCCACCGTTTTGAATCGATCGTAAAGACCCAGATGACGGCTTTGGCTTTGAATCTCTGGTCGGCGATCCATGCACCGAGGCATCCGACATCGTCGAAAAACCACGTTTTGCCATCGGGAGCGACGACTTCACCGGCATATTTTTTACCCTCGATCGGCATTTTGCAGGCACTGCACTGGTAGGCTTTGGGAGTGAAGTCGATCGGCTCGTGCCCGGTATTGCCTGTCAAAACGATTTTGGGGTGCGGCTTGTCGGCCAATGAGAGAAAGAGGGCGACGACAAGAAGGATGAATCCGATAACGATAAGTGCCTTTTTCATACCTGTAATGGTATCGAAGGAGTGTTAAGCAGGGGTTAATCCCCCTCCGAAGAGGATGGGGGGAGTTTTTTACTGACGTTTTTTACGTTTTTGTTTGAGAAAGTTGTCGATGAAAGCGATCTGTTCCGGTGTCAGAATACGCTGTGTTTCATAGATACAGTTCAGATGTACTTTGGTCGCCGCCGCTTTCAATTTGGCCAATCTGTCGATATCGGCATAGAGTGTTTTTGGTTCCGTACCGTTTCTTGCCGCTTGGACGATCTTTTTTCCAAGCTGCTGAATCTGCGGCTTGAGCTCCATGATGCCCTGAATCGTTCTGTTTCGAACGATTTCGAACTTTGTTTTCTGCTCGGGAGTCAGGGCAAGTTTTGGGTTGTCCCACAGTTTCATCAGGATCATCGTGTAGTGGGGAAGGCCGCGTTGGATCAGGAAGATCGCTTTGTTGCTTTTGGACTTTTTTTTGCCCTGCATCTGTTTTTGCTGCTGCATCTGTGGTTTGTTTGGCTGCGCCTGGACTGTTGTGAAGATGAGAGAAACAGCTGCCAGAAACGGAAGGGATTTTTTAATCATGTCTTTCTCCTTGGGATGATTGTCGTGAGTATCTTAGCATAGATCAATAAACGTATTGTGAATGGTTTAAGGATAGTTGGTTATACTTACTTAACGATAAGTAAGGAGAAGTTGTGCGGGAGAGCAAAAAAGAGAAGATCCTCGATGTCGCGGCGAAACACTTTTCCCTGTACGGTTTCGGCGCGGCTTCGCTGGAGGAGATTGCGGCGGAGGTCGGTGTGACCAAACCGGCCATATACTACCATTTCAAAGACAAAGCGGCGCTCTACGAGGCGGTGCTTTTGCAGCGGCTGGGCAGGCTGGCGGATGCATTGGAGTCCGCTGTGTCGGAAGAGATGACGAGTGAAAGCCAGCTGGCGCGTTACATCGAAACGTTCGGTGCATTTTTGAAACGAAACAGCTGCTTCGCCGCGATTTTGGCACACGCGTTTGCCGACAACGGAAGCCATATGCCCGATTCCGTAGCAGCCGAACTCGCGCGTACCCTGGGGATCGTGACGGCGATACTCAACGAAGGGATTGAGGGGGGAGTTTTCGAGATGGAGAACCCGATGGTGGTTCAGATGATGATCGTTTCGACACTCATTATGCACCAGACCACCGAAAACCTTCGAAAGCGGGTGACGTCGCACGTGCGAGGCGATTTTAGAGTGATCCCGGAGCCCGATCTCGAAGATCTCTCCAGAATTCTTGCCCAGAAGATTCTCAAAGCGATCAAAAAAGAGGAGAAGTCATGAAACGTCTGGTTCTATGCGTCGCGGTGGCAATGAGTCTGCAGGCGGCGACGATCGGGGAGTTGTTCGACGCGCTTAAGAGACAGCCGCAGACCAGGCTCGATGCGATGCAGGCCGAGTATGCCGAACTGACGGCACAGCGAGTGAAGGAGAAGCTTTATCCGAGTGCTACGCTTTTTGCAAGTTACGAACACTACAATTCGGCGACGAATCTGCGCCCGGTACCACCGACGGAGATTAACCGGCTGACCGCCGATCGTGAGCCGATTCCGTTTGCACAGACGATCGAGCGTATCGGGGGGAAGGTAAACGTTCCGATCTTTGTCAAGGAGCTTTTCAGTCTGCATGACAAAGCGATGGCGATGGCGGGGAGTGCGAAAGCCAGAAAGCGGCTGGGCAGGCTGCAAAACGAGGCGATAATTCTTGGAAGCGATGCGAAGTGGCGCTATCTCACTGCACTCAAAAAGGCGTTGGATGCGCGTAAAAAATCGATACGGAAAATATATGAAGATACAAAGATAAAAGTCGAAAGCGGAAGGGCGGCCGGTATCGCTCTGGAGAAGATGGAGGAGTCGATCAACCGGATCGATACGGCGATGAACAGTGCCGAAATCGAGGAGGCGGAGATCGAAAGTGTGATCGAGTCGCTGACGGGACTCGCTTTGGATGGCCCGGTGCCATTGAAAAAAACCGGTTCCGTAAGGCGAGGAGAACTCTTTGTCCTCAAGCCTCTGCAGTATGAAGTCGAAGCCGGCAGACATGATGTGCAGGCGGCCTATGACGTACTCTATCCGAAAGTGACGGCCAGTGCCATGTGGAGCGAGAACTATGCACAGCACGATGTCTTTACCGGTGAGGACGTCCACCGTGGATACGGAAACTATATGGTCGGCATCTCTATGCCACTGTTTGAAAAGAGCGATTACACCGCCATTCAGCAGGCAAAGATCGATCTTCGCAAAGCGCGGTTTCGTCTGTCGAAAACGGCGCAGGAGTTCGAAGCCAGGGCCAAAGCGCTGCATCGGTCGCTGCGTCTTTATGAACGCTCCGCAGAACTGGCGAAAAAGAGTATAGGAAACCGGGAGAAGCTGCTGGCCTATGCCAAAGTGGCGTATGAGACGGGACGGATGAGCGAAGAGGAGTACCTGCGTTATGAAGAGGCGCTGCTCGATGCACAGAGCAGGCTTTATGAAGCGGAAGCGAACCATTGGCAGGCACTGGCACAGTTGGCGGTGATTTATGGCCAGGATCTCTCCGAGATCGTTCGGTAATCAGGTTACAAGGATGGGAGTGTAGAAAATGAAAAAAAATGTAAAGATAGTTGCCGGAATCGTTGTGGTTGCGATGATCGTTATGTTGGCGGTACGTGCGGTGAAGCACAAAAAGGCGGAAGAGGCGATGATACCGCCGGCAAAAGAGTATGCCGTAGTGGTTTCGAGCGTTACGCCGAAGATGGAGGAGGTGACACTCACGCTGCCTTTTATCGCCGTGGTGCAAAACGAGAACGATACGGTGGTCGCTTCCAAACTCTCTGCACGTGTCGTCATGATCGACAAGGCCGGTGCCCATGTGAAAAAAGGGGAGGTGGTCGCCAAACTCGATACGACAGATCTGTTTGCGAAACTTCAGGGCATCAAAGCCCAGATGATTGCGGCAAAAGAGGAGATGGCGGCACGGAAAACGTCGCTTGCAAACCTGGAAACCGTGCATGAACGTACCCGCAAGCTGTTGGAAGTCCAGGGGGCGTCGCAGGAAGAGTTCGATGCCGAAGTCAGCAAGATCGCTGCGGCAAAAGCGGCGATTGCAGGGGTGAAGGCGAAGATGGAGCTACTGGTCTCCAGTGCCAAAGAGGTGGCCAACCTGATCGATTATGCCGTTATCGAAGCACCTGTCAGCGGTACGGTCGGCAAAGCCTTCGTCAATCCCGGCGATCTGGCGATGCCGGGCAAACCCCTTCTCGAAATTTCCGCAAAGGCAGGAGACTATCTGATGGTGCGCCTTCCCGACAATCTGCCGGCCGAACAGATGATCTACAACGGCAAAACCTACAGGCTTTACCCTTTGAACCATACCTACAACGGCTTGAAAGAGTACCGGAGTCTGCCGCTCAACAGCGGCCTTCAAACGGGAGAGAAGAGAGATGTCGACATCGTAGTCTACAAGGGGCGGGGGGTGATGCTTCCGGTCGATGCGTTGCTGAACAAAAACGGAAAGCATCTGGTCCTCACGGTCGAGCATGGCCATGCCGTAGCGCATGATACGAAAATCGTAGCGGAGGGCGAACAGGGGATTGTCGTAGCAGAGGAGGGTATCGTGGGCAAACCTGTTGTTGTCGCCAAACCCGATCTCCTGTTGAAACTGCTTACGGGTATCGCCGTTGTCGTGAAGAAGTAGGGGAAGGTTAAACAATGTTCGATTTTTTTTATAAAAGGCCCTATCTGCTCTACAGCATCATCGCCGCGTTTTTCTTTATGGGGATCGTGGGGCTTGTGACGCTGCCTAAAAATCTTTTTCCGGATGCCAACCGTCCCCAGGTCATCGTCATTACCCAGGTTCCGGGTGCCACGGCACAGGTGGCTGCCAATACGGTCTCGAAACCGATCGAGGAGGAGATTTCGCGTTTGGGGTTGGTGCGTGATGTCAGCTCCGTCAATGTCGCCAATTTCTCTATCGTCAAGGCGGAGTTCGAGTATGAAAAGGGGCTTGAATCGGCGGCCGTCGATGTGGCGAACGCCCTTTCCGTCGCCCGCGGAAAACTTCCCTCGAGCGCCAATCCGACAATCTACACGGCAGGTGATTTCACATTACCTGTGGATGTCGTCTCTCTTACGCCAAAAAACGACCAGATCTCTTTGGCGGAAATACGGAAGGTTGCCGACAGCTTTATCAAACCTTATCTTCTGGGCAACCCGGCCATCGGCAACGTTGAAGTATTCGGTGGTTTCGAGAGCAGCATCCGTATCGATGTCGACCCCTTCAAAGCCAAGAAGTACGGTGTGAGTTTCGACCGGCTCGCGAAAGTGCTCGGCGAACTCAACAGAGATATGCCGCTGGGTTTCATGAAAGGGGAAAATGGTTTTTATACGTTGACATACTATGGCGAAAAGGATGAGGTGAGCAGACTGAAACAGCTCCATATTCTTCCCAATGTCATGCTGGGGAAGATTGCCGATGTGCGCTGGAGCTACAGAAAACGGATGTGCGGTTACATGGGCAACGGCAAGCAGGCCATCGCGTTGAGTATCCAGCGCTCTCCCGGTGGGTCGGTGCTCGCCGTTTCCGATACGGCACGGGCCGAAATGAAGAAGCTGCAGCAGCGTTATCCGAATATCGATTTTCAGATCGCGGACACCCAGAGGGATCTGATCGAAACAGCCAATACGAATATGCTCGAAGCGCTTCGGGATGCCATCATCTTTACATTGCTTGTCATCATGATCTTTTTGGGAAACTTCCGGGCGATCATCGCGGCGGGCCTTTCGATCCCGATGGTCTTTTTTGCGACAATGGCCGTCATATGGCTTATGGGAGGAGAACTGAATATCGTCGTGTACACGGGCATCATTCTGGCACTCGGTATGTTGGTCGACGATGCGGTCGTCGTTCTCGAGAACATAGAACGGCATTTGAACGAGAAGCATGAAGATCTGCAGACGGCGATCAGGAAGGGAACCAAAGAGGTACTTATGCCGGTTTTTGCAGGAACCGTCGCGACCATCGCCATCATCTTCCCCCTAATGTTCGTCGGTGATTTTCCGCAACACATTTTCCGGCCGCTCATCGAGACGCTGATCATCGCACTGCTGGTGAGTTACTTCCTTTCTATCACCTTCATTCCGAAACTTTCGGCCTGGCTCTATAGAAACGGGACACGGAAGACAAAGATCGAGAAATGGTTCGAATGGTTCTATCAGAATACGATCGGACGGCTTGTCGCCCCCTATATCGGTATACTGAAATTCTCCAATGGCGGGTCGGGGGTGTTGCGGCGTATCGTGCTGACCGTTGCCGTGCTGGCGATACTGGTGTTGAGTGTCAAAAATATTTTGCCGCTTATCGGCAAGGATGTGATGCCGCCGATGGACACCGGGATTATCAAGGTTCAGGTCGCTTTCAGCACCAACGATACGGTCGACACGGGCGAAAAGCGTCTCGAACCCTTCTTGTCGTGGCTGCACGACCAGAACTGGGTGCGCATGAGCTCGGTCGCTTTCGGTACCGAGCCAGGCGTGCTCAGCCTGGGCAGCGGAAACCTGCCGGCGGAAGCGACGATCACGATCAACACGGTCAACCGATTCGCGCGTAAAGCGTCGATCTGGGAGTTGGAAGAGATCATCCGCGACAAACTTTCACACCTGGAAGGTGTGACCCGTAACGATGTTTTCGATTTCGGTGCCACGGCATTGTCGACCATCAAAGCCCCGCTCGATGTGCGCATCAAAAGTGCGGATTGGGAGGGGCTGCCCGACAAGGCGAAAGAGGTGCTCGCCGCGATGAAGGAGATCAGAGGTTTGACGTCGCTCTCACAGAGCTGGGACAACAATTTTGCCGAAATAGCCGTCGAAATCGATACGAACAGAGCGCTCGGTTACGGATTGACCCCCTGGCAGATCGCGATGCAGATGCCGCTGAAGGGGGAGATCGTCTCGCTGGCCGCCGGCTTCGCCTCGATGAACACCCAGATGGTACGCCTCTATCTGAAAGGCAAATTCGCCACCGATATCCAGACGATCCGTCTGCTTCCGATCACGACGAAATTCGGCGAAATTCCACTTGAACAGATCGCACGTGTTCACTACCGTCTCACGCCGGCGAAAATCGAGCGGGACAAGATGCTCTACAGTATCGATGTAGGGGCATACCGGGCCAAACGTCCGGTGACCCATCTTACGGAAGATGCGGATAAAGTCCTGCAAGATCTCGATACGAGAGGTTTCGTCGTGACGCAGGAGGGGGATATCGTCCAGCTGAACGACAGTTTTGAACGTATGGTCAAGGCGATCGCACTTGGGGTCGTCATACTGCTGATGACGCTTGTTGCGATCTACCAGTCGGTGCGACTGGCACTTGTCATGATCGTCGTACTGCCGCTCTCGATGATCGGCGGCGCATGGGGGATGCTGCTTTTCGACAAGCCGAGCTGTATGCCGAGTATGGTAGGCATACTTTTGCTTTTCGGTATCATCATAAAAAATGCGGTTCTACTGATCGATTTTTACAAAACATACGAAGCGGAGGGGGAGACACCGTTCAAAGCCGCCGCTCAGAGCGTCCGTGTCCGTTTCCGTCCGGTGATGATGACGGCGTTCGGAACGATCGCCGGGATGATCCCGATCGCACTCGAACAGGCGGTGGGGCTGGAGCGTCTCAGTCCGCTTGCCGATGTCGCCATTGGTGGTTTGCTGATTGGAACGTTGCTTACACTGGTCTATGTGCCGATGTTCGCCTACGCGACCGATCCGAACAATAAAAAGATCGATTCGGTTAAAACGCAATTCAATGATTCGACCGGGGAGGGTATCGAAAAGAGGATTTGCTAGATTTTTTCGATTCTCACTCCTATATCGGCGGGTGCAGCATAGTAGTAGGGAGCTGTCGTAATGAGCCCGTCCACGCCCGTTTTGGCGTATGCTTCGACATTTTCGAGTCGTATGCCACCCGTTGCAAGCAGGCGGATGTCGGGGTATCTTTTTTTCAGCGTTTTTACCGTCTCTGCAAGTAGGGCGGGAGGGAATTTTTCGAGTTGAAAGAGTCGAATGCCACGTTCGGCGAATTGTATGGCATCGTCGAGCGCATCGGTTTCCACCGCCATCGTTTTTTCGAGCATCGCCGCTTTCTGCAGCGCTTCGATACGGTCCAAAAGTTTATCGTCTTCCAGAAAAGCCCTGTGGTTTCGAAAGAGTAGAAAGGTTTCCGAAAGGCCGAGGCGATGAGGATGGCCGCCGCCGTTGAGAACCGATTTCATCGCGATTTTCTTGAATCCGGGCTGCGATTTGCGTGTCACAAAGATCGGAATCGGCCACGCCAGAGCATGCATGTTTCGTGTATAGGTCGCGATGCCTCCGGCGTACTCGAGGAGATTCTGGCACACTTTCCACGCTTTGTGAAGGCTTTCTGCACTCCCTTCGGCACGGAGAATTACGCTGTTGGGATCGGCTTCCGAGCCGGATGGGATCGTATCGATCACTGAAGCACCGAGCTTCTCCAAAATCCTTGCCGCCTCTTCGCTGCAGGAGACGATACTCTTCTCTCTGGCAATGAAGTCGATCCGACCCTCCTCTTTCGAGATGCCGAGTGCATCGGTTGTCAGATCGAAATAGGGCAGATCTTCCTCGATAAAAAATTCTATCTCACTCTCTTTGAAAAACATCGTTTTCACTCTTCAAACACCCCTGGATATAGTAGGCTTTTTCATTGTCCATTGCAGGAGGAAATATCTTATCAGGCCGTAGTATATCGGAAGATCGAAAGAAAAAAGTTTAAAAAGTTACATATCAAGATATCTTGATATGTAACTCTATTTCCGCTATGATCTGTCTCTGACTTGGAGGGAGAATGGAAGCGATAGAAGATTTTTTAAAGAGCGTCGGTGCACTCTATGACGAGACGCGCGTGAAACTCCTGAAGTTCATCGACATGCATGGGCCGTTGTGTGTCTGTGATCTCGAGGCGTCGTTCGGGATGATCCAGTCGCGACTGTCACGCCATTTGAAGATTCTCAAAGATGCCGGTTTCCTGAAAGCGGATCGGTGCGGGCGATGGACATACTATGCGATCCGATCGCCGATCGACAGGTTCAGGCAGGAGACACTCGAAGAGATTCGAACGTTGCCGATCGACCTTCCCGAATTGAAAAAAATTTCCGGAGCGTGTTCATGATGAAAAAGGTGTTGATTTTGTGTACCGGCAACAGCTGCCGTTCGATCATCGGCGAAGCGCTGGTGAACCGATACCTCGGATTCAAAGGGGTTCAAGCCTGCAGTGCCGGGAGCGATCCCAGTGGACGGGTCAACCCGAACGCAAAAAAGGTGCTCGAAGAAGAGGGCGCGTGGGACGATCGTTACCGGTCCAAAACGATCGACGAGGCGATGAAAGCGGGGCCTTTCGACCTGGTCGTGACGGTATGCGACAACGCCAAAGAGAGTTGCCCGGTGTTTCCCGGGGGCGTCAAAACGATTCATGTCGGTTTCGAAGACCCCGACGGCAAACCCTACGATGCGTTTGTCGAAACGAAGAATCTGATCAAACAGCAACTATTGCCAATCATTGAAAAGGAATTAAACGGATGAACAAGATTGTGAACAGGACACAAAAGGGTGTCAAAATCGCCTTTACGGGCGAAGTGAAAAAGGAAAATATCGTCAAAATGGTCGAAAACTGTGCGACGGGACAGTGCGAATGTATGAGCGATGCGACGAAGAAGAAGATCCGGAACATGGAAGTCAGGGGTGAAGACGGTGCCGTCGAGCTGGAGCTCACCGGCGATATCGCCAAAGAGGAGATCGAAGCGGCACTGGCACGCTCCAAAGTATTGAACCCGTAACATGCTGCCGGCTGTTTCGATTTTTATCGTCACACTTGTACTTGTCATTTGGCAGCCCCGTGGCCTGCAGATCGGAACGAGTGCGGTAGCCGGTGCCGTCGTCGCACTTTTACTCGGTGTCGTTACGGTCGGCGATGTCGTCACGGTCACTTCCATCGTATGGGATGCGACGCTGGCATTCATCGGAATCATTCTGCTTTCGATGGTACTCGACGAGATCGGCTTTTTCGAATGGGCGGCGGTGAAGATGGCCAGACTCAGCCGCGGCAGTGGGCATCTGATGTTCGTCAACATCCTGCTACTGGGAGCATTGGTGGCTGCTTTTTTCGCGAACGACGGCGCGGCACTGATTCTCACGCCGATTCTGCTGGCGAAAATGCGGTATCTGCAGATGGACCCCAAAGCGATCTTCGCCTTTCTGCTGGCGGGTGGTTTCATTGGTGACAGTGCTTCCAATCCGCTCGTGATCTCCAACCTCACCAACATCGTCACAGCCGACTATTTCGGTATCGGTTTCTGGGAATATCTCAAAGCGATGTTTCTGCCCAACCTCTTGTCGATCGCAGCGTCGATCGTCGTGCTTTGGCTCTTTTTCAGGAAGTCGATTCCCACGCGTGTCGATATCGACACGCTTCCGGAAGCCTCGAGCGTCATCAAAAACCAGGTGATGTTCAAGGTGAGCTGGTGGTTTCTGGGGCTGCTTTTGCTAGGCTACTTCATCGGCGATCTCTATCATGTGCCGGTTTCGTTCTTCGCACTCGGCGGTGCACTCCTTTTCCTCTGGATCGCTGCGCGATTCAAAGCGACCAAACCGATCATGACGATCAAAACGGCGCCCTGGCAGGTCGTCTGGTTCAGCATCGGCCTCTATGTCGTCGTTTTCGGGCTTAAAAACGCGGGCCTGACCGATCGGATCGCCGAATGGCTGCTACTATTCAAAACGTACGGGCATGAAACCTATATAATCGGGACGGGCTTTTTGTCGGCGCTTTTGAGTTCCGTCATGAACAACATGCCGACGATCATGGTAATGGATATCGCGATCGAGAAGACGGGTGACACCTTTTTGGCCTACGCCAACATCCTTGGCTGCAACCTCGGACCCAAGATGACGCCGATCGGGTCGCTCGCGACGCTGCTTTGGCTGCATGTGCTGGCCAAAAAAGGTGTGAAGATAGGATGGGGCGACTATATGAAGGTCGGGCTTGTCGTGACGCCACCGGTACTCCTCGTAGCACTTTTGGGACTGATATGAGGCGATCCTTTCTCTCCTCTATCGGTGCCGATCGCTTCCTCTCCCCGTTACTCTGTATGACTTTATGACGAAAACTCTTCGATTTCACCATAAAAATCTTTTTTAAAACTTTATCAGTGTATGATATGAAGAAAAAAAGAAGTGAATCGATGAAGAGAATTTTGATATTGGATATGGGCAATGCGGCCCGCTCCATTATGGCCGAGGCACTGGTCAACCACCATCTGAAACGTTCGTGTAACCTGCATGCCGAGAGTGCCGGTATCGTTCCGAAAGGGAGTATCGATCACGAAACGATACAGGTGTTGGCGGAAGACGGAATCGAAACCGAGCATTTGTGGTCGAAGAGTCTGGATGATTTGAAGCGTAGCGATTTCGACCTGGTGGTAACTGTATGCGACAACCTCAAAGAGGCGTGTCCAGTCTTACCAGGTGCGAGAAAGGTGATCCATATCGGTTTCGAGGATCCCGACGGAAAGCCTTTCGAAGCGTACGAGCGGACGATCCACCAACTCAAACGACTTCTTCTGCCTCGAATCGAGGAGGAACTTTGTGAGGAGGAGTGATGGATAAGCCGATTTGCGATCCGGAGTCGATTGCCCGGAAATTTTCGATGAGCCGGCGGCAGTGGACGATATGCCGGGCAGAAGGCCCGATCGTCGCGGCCGCGATTCATGACGGGCACGATTTATCGGAAGAAGTCGCCGCATTTATCGCGATCGACGAAGCGACGCGGCTTCGTGAGGAGGATCCGTGTACCTATCGTATGACGTCGATCGCGGACAACCGCCTGACGGTTTCGGCTTCCCGTTTTCTTGTCGATCTGAACAGGCCCCGGGAGAAGGCGGTCTATCTGAAGCCCGAGGATGCATGGGGGCTCGATGTGTGGAAGTGCCTGCCGAACGACAAGATGATCGCGCATGCATTGGGGCTCTACGATCTCTTTTACGAAGAGCTTTACGAATTTTTGTCGGAGCTGAAAGAGAGACATGGATTTTTCGTCGTTCTGGATCTGCACAGCTACAACCATCGGCGGAAGGGGCCCGATGCCCCACCGGAAGATCCGCGGATGAATCCCGATATCAATGTCGGAACCGCAACGCTTTCAGACCGGACGCTCTGGGAACCGCTCATCGAAACGTTTATGAGCGATTTGCAGAGGTTCGACTATTTCGGCCGAACGCTGGATGTGCGTGAAAACGTCAAGTTCCAGGGAGGCTATATGGCCGAATGGATTCACCGCAATTTCAAAGAGTCGGGATGTGTACTTTCGATCGAAATCAAAAAAATTTTCATGGATGAGTGGAGCGGGCATATCGATCTTCTGCAGGTCGAAAAAATCCATACCCTTCTGAAGTCCGCCATGCCGGGTATCGAGTCCTCATTGAAAAAGATGGGGGTGAAGCTATGAACGGACCGGCGGAAATCGGTCAAGATTTCATCGAGAGTGTAACGGCGGATCTTCAGGCCAATCGGGCTGTCAGAAAAAAACTTCCCGGCGGCGGTCGAATTCATATCGACCGGCAGCTTCCATTTCTTTGCGTCTACCGAAAGCCGAAAGAGAAGGCGGATGTGGGTACCGAACGTCTCGTCTATGGCGAGGCTTCCTATCTGACGGTTTTGGGAGGCGAGAATGTCACCTCCTTGCTCGAAGCCGTTGCCGAAACCATGTCGAAAATCTTTGGACATTTTTTGATCGTCGAGCTCTGGACGCTGCCGTACGAAGCCTTTTGCGATGAAACAAAAACGAAGCGGTCACCGGCGTTCAGGATTTGTTCGGATCAGCCGGAGGAACTCCTTTCCACCGTCGAAACACTTCGGAACTGGCTGAAAAGGGTCACGCTTCACCGGCTTCGCGCCCATGTGCAGATTGCGCGTTGTGAAAGCGTCGCCCCCGCAGCGCTTCCTCCGCTTTTGGAAAAAGATGTATTGCAACGCTGCAATACCTATCTCCTCGGACTCGGCGTCGCACCCGCCTATCAGGACGAGACGGGCGAGACACTCTATCCTATCGAACTCGAAGGAATCCGAAAGGGGGTTGCGAAAGCGCTTAAAAACGCCTTTTACCGCTTTTCCGTGGCATTGACCGGTAGCTGTCCCACCCACTATGCAATGATGGGACGGCGGCTTGTCACGAAAGTCGTTTGGGATGTGGACAACGCCTTGGCCGAAATCGACGATGCGTTCGACTTTCTTCTGCAGGTCACCCCTGTCAATACGGAGGAGGCATGGGAGAGCTTCAAAGCGAAAGGATATACGGGAACGCCCCATTTCCTCTACCGGCCCAGGCCCTTCGACATTCCGCAGATGAAACGTGCGCTCTACGACATTCCCATCGGAAAGATCGAAGATCCGACACTGATGGAGCTTTTCTGCCAGAAGCGTGAAGAGCTCGATCGTAAATTGACGATGCTTTCAGACCGCGACACACCGAATTTTCTCTATGGAAGCATTCCCGCCTACGGAAAGGTCGAAAGCGCGCTGCTTGAAACAGCGGAAACGATGCTCGAACATCTTCCCCATGAACAGCGGAATCTCGAAGCCGATGCCGAAACAGATACCGTGGATGCCGAAACGTTTGCCGAGTATGCGAATGACGAGATCGCATACTACAAAACGTTCTATCCGTCGATGCGTTCTTCTGTGCAGATTCGTGAAGATATCGTCTCCGGTGCGATGGTCTCCGGTGGAGACTTCTTCATCTCCAAATGGGCACATTTTCCCAAAAAGAGAGTCGAAGCACTGCTTCATCACGAGATCGGCACCCATATCCTGACCTACACGAACGGCCTCGCTCAGCCTTTCAAACAGCTCCATACGGGGCTCAGCGGTTATGACGAGATGCAGGAGGGGATTGCCGTTCTCTCCGAATATCTCAGCGGAGGTATCAGCAAAGCGCGCCTAAGAATTCTGGCGGCACGGGTGGTCGCCGTGCATATGCTTTGTGAAGGAAGCTCTTTCGAGGAGACGTTTCGGCAGCTGCATGAACGCTACCGATTTGGCGAGAAGAGCGCCTTCACGATCACGACACGTGTCTTCAGAGGGGGCGGGCTGACGAAAGATGCGGTCTATCTGCGCGGGTTGGTCGGACTGTTCGACTATCTGCACGATGGCGGTGCGTTGGAGCCTCTGTTTGTCGGGAAGATCGCGGCCGAACACATCCCTCTGATCGAAGAGCTACAGTGGAGAGAGATTTTGAAAAAACCGCCGCTCTGGCCGCGCTGGCTTGACGAAAAGTCCGCAAAAGCGAGACTTGAAGAGATACGGAATAAGAGACTGAGTATTCTGGATTTGATCGAAAAAGGATACATATGAAAATCGGATTTGTCATTAACGACCTTCTTCACGAGCCCTTGCCTAGCTCCACGATCCAGCTGGCATTGACGGCGACGAAGATGGGCCATGAAGTCTGGCTGATGGGTGTGGGTGATTTCGTCTACAACTGTGATGAGATGGTTCATGCCCATGCCAGAAGTGTCGAAACCGGAAACTATTCGGATCAGAAGAGTTATTACGGGGCGCTCTGTGCGGATGATGCAATACAGAAACGGATCACGGTAGATGATCTCGATATTTTGATGCTTCGCAACGATCCGGCCCAGGATATTCAATCCTCATGGGCCCAGCATGCGGCGATCGTCTTCGGACGCACTGCACTGCGGCATGGTGTGATCGTTCTCAACGATCCGGACGGGCTTTCAAAAGCGATCAACAAGATGTATTTTCAACATTTTCCGAAAGAGGTACGTGTCGAAAAGGTGATCGCAAGAAATGTGTCCGAGATCGAGCGTTTTTACGAAGCGCACGACCGCAACATCATTATCAAACCGCTGATGGGTTCGGCAGGGCGCAATGTCTTTTTCGTGCAACCTACCGATGCGGCCAACCTTCACCAGATGGCCGATGCCGTCTTTCGCGACGGGTATGCCATCGCCGAAGCGTTTCTGCCGGAAGCCCTCAACGGTGATGTACGCTTGTTTCTGATGAACGGGGCCCCTTTGCAGTCGAATGGACGCTATTGCGCTTTCAGGAGAATTCCCGCCGAAAAGGATATCCGGTCGAATATCCATGCCGGTGGGCGGGCGGCAGCGGTGGAGGTGACCGATGAAATGTTGAGGATCGCGGAGATCGTCCGTCCGAAACTTGTCCAGGACGGCATGTTTCTGGTGGGGCTCGACATCGTTGGCGACAAGCTACTCGAGATCAATGTATTCAGTCCCGGAGGGCTGCATCACGCCCATCTTTTCAAAGATGTGGATTTTAGCCAGACGGTCATAGAAGCGCTCGAAAAGAAGGTTCTCTATATGCAATACTACCGTCGAAATTTCGACAATATTGAAATGAACACACTGTAGAACTCTTTGAGTGGCTCTGTGGAAAGTCCCGGTCGTTTTCGCTTCCATTCACGTACGGCAAGGTGGTAAACGATGAGATTGGCGGATCTCCAACCCGGACAGAAGGCGATCGTCAAAGCGATCGGCGACCTTGGTGAACTAAAAGACCGGCTGATGGAGCTTGGGCTGCTCTGTGGCGAGACGGTGCAGCTTCTGCGCAGGGCACCGCTCGGCGACCCGCTGGAGTTGCGTTTCGGGAATGAAAAGATCGCTTTACGCGAAGAGGATGCCCGAAAGATCGATGTGGAACCGATTTCTCGGATACATAGAGAGGAAGGGAAGGGAAGCGTGTGAGAATCGCATTCGTGGGCAATCCGAATACGGGAAAAACGGCCTTGATCAACGCTATCGCCGGAAGCGACCTGGAGGTCGGTAACTGGCCCGGCGTGACGGTCGAGAAAAAAGAGGCGACATTCCGATACGAAGGTGAATCCGTTTCGCTCGTCGATCTGCCGGGTGCCTACACGCTGAGCCCCTATTCCCTGGAAGAGAAGATCACCCGAAACGTGCTCGCGTACGAGTCGCCGGACGGGATTGTCGATGTCATCGAGACGACCAATCTTCGCAGAAACCTCTATCTCACGCTCGAACTGATCGATATGCAAAAACCGATGGTTCTCGCACTCAATATGTTCGACGACTTCACGCGGCATGGCTATACGCTCGATCTGAAACGGCTGGAGGAGATTTTGGGGACCTACGCCGTGCCCACCGTCGCCTCGGCCGGCCTGGGGGCCAAAGAGGTGATCGCACGGGCGGTCGAAACGATCAGAGAGGGGAGAAGGCCCCGGATTCAGCCTCTCCAGGAGCATATCGAAAAAGAGGTCGCGTTTTTGATGCGAAAAATCGAACAGGCCGGAGTGTTTCCCTATCCGAAACGGCTCTTCGCCATCAAACTGATCGAAAACGATGCCTTCGCCGTCGAATTGGCACAAAAAGCGTGTGCCGAAGAGATTCTCCGTTTCGCAGAAGGTGCGAGAGAACGGCTGGAGTGTCATATGAACCTTCCGATCAGAACGATCATCACCCGTTCCCGTTACGAAGTGATCGACAGAATCCTCGAAGAGGTTTTGACAAAGCCCGTGGTCGACAGGGCCGTACTCAGCGAACGTATCGACGCGGTGGTTCTGCACAGGTTCTATTCGTTCCCGATTCTCTTCGTGATCCTCTATCTTCTTTTCAGAATCACCTTCGATGCCAGTGCGCCGCTGGTGGAGTGGACGGGAGATTTTTTCGAGTCCTACACTGTGCCCCATCTGCACGCGCTTTTGGGTGTCCATCTGCCCCCCTGGTTCGATTCGCTGCTCGTCGACGGCGTCGTCAACGGCGTCGGGCTGGTACTCTCGTTTCTTCCGCTGCTCTTTTTTCTCTACTTTTTCATGGCGCTTCTGGAGGAGAGCGGCTACATGGCGCGTGTCAGTTTTCTTCTCGATCGGCTCGCTCGCTCGCTTGGGATCAAGGGCAATGCCTTCATCGCGATGATCATGGGATTCGGCTGCAACGTTCCAGCGATCTACGCCACCCGCACGATGACGAGTCTTAGGGAGCGTATCATTACCGTTTTGACGATTCCTCTGATGAGCTGCAGCGCGAGACTGCCGATCTATGTCCTCTTCACGGCACTCTTTTTCGAAGAGAACCGGGCGGAGATCATCATCTCCCTCTATATTCTCGGTGTCGTCATCGCACTTCTTATCGCCTGGGTCGCGAACCGGATACTGCCAAAAAGCGGAGAGAAGCCCTTCTTTCTGGAGCTTCCTGCCTACCATATGCCGACGTTCAGGGCGATTTGGGTATTGATGTGGCCGAGGTTGAAAGATTTCATCGTGCGTGCGGGGACCGTCATCGTCGCCGCGTCCATCATTTTGTGGGGCGTCATCCATCTTCCGCCGGATGCGGATATTCACGACTCCTATCTCGCCAAAGGGGCCAAAATCGTCACACCGCTTTTCGAGCCGGCAGGTTTCGGTGGGCACTGGGAGCCGGTGGCGGCACTGATTCCCGGAACGCTCGCCAAAGAGGTGGTAATCGGATCGCTGGGAACGATCTACGGGGTCGAGTCGGTCCGGAGGGAACCACCTCCTCGTGATCTGTGGGAAGATACGAAACGGCAGGCGGCGGCACTGAAAGATGCACTGATCGCATCGGTTGGAAGCCTCTTTTTTCTTGGCGGCGACAGTGGGGAGGATATGCCTGCACCCGGTACACTTCAGGCCCGGCTGAAAAGCCAGTTCGACGGGCCCTTGGCTGCCTATAGCTACATGGTCTTCGTTCTGCTCTACATTCCGTGCGTCTCGACCATCGCCGCGATCAAAGAGGAGTTCGGATGGAAACCGGCACTTTTCGAGATTCTTTTTCTACCGCTTCTAGCGTACGGTGCCAGCGTCTTGATCTACCAAGTTGGGAGCATCTTTTTGACTTGATTCTAATCAAGACAAAATTTGTCCGATTTAAATATGATTCCGGAAAAAGATTCGGAGTCACCTATGAAACAGATCGTTTTTGCAATGACAATACTTTATGCCACACTTTTGTCCGCCGATATCGAACGGGGGAAAAAGGTGTATGAAGCCAATTGTGCACAGTGCCACAGTATTCGCATGACCGGCGGGCTCGGCAGGGATTTCAACCTCGTCTCCTATACACGCACAAAAGAGGAAATCGTGGATTATATCGAGAGTCCGGACCGACAGTACAGAAAATTCGGCTACAATGCCAACGCGATGCCGACACTGCCGCTGACTGGAGACGAAATGGACGATGTCGCGGACTTCATCGATTCGCTGCAGCCGTTTAAAAAGTGGATGGTGAAAAAGGGAAGTTGAACCTAAAAAGCGTTATGATTAAAAGAAAAAGGAGTATTTATGCCGCATCATAAAGATCACGAAAAACTCGAATCTCTCAAAGAGGCGATTCGAAATTCCGACAAGCTGACGGAAGAACAGAAGAGTAATGCATTGGCACACATCGAAGAGTGGTACGAAGAGGACAAAGCCTTCGGAACGCTTATCGAAGCACTTATCGAAAAATTTGCCGAACTCAAACCGGTCTTCGCCGAACTCGGTCTGATCTAACCGCTCTCTTCATCGGAGCGGCAAAATCCGCTTCGTGTCTAACAAACCCTTAAACCACTTCGTTATAAACTGGGCAATACTTTTTTCAGGAGTCTATGATGAAGCATGCCTATCTTAAAACCCAGCCCGACGAAAAAGGTTATTTCGGCGAATATGGCGGTGCCTTTCTGCCGCCGCAGCTTGTCGAAGAGTTCGAACGCATTACCGAAGCCTATTTGAAACTGCGCAAATCGCATGAGTTTCTCTCCGAACTTCGCCGTATCCGGAAACATTATCAGGGACGTCCGACACCCGTCTACCATGCCAAGCGCCTCAGCGACGCGATCGGCGGGGCGCAGCTCTACTTCAAGCGTGAAGATCTGAACCATACCGGCGCGCACAAACTCAACCACTGCATGGCAGAAGCGCTGCTAGCGAAGAGCATGGGAAAAACCAAGCTCATTGCCGAAACCGGTGCGGGGCAGCATGGCGTGGCGCTGGCGACGGCGTGTGCCTATTTCGGACTCGAGTGCGAGATCCATATGGGAGAGGTCGACATCGAAAAAGAGCACCCGAATGTCGTACGGATGAAAATCCTTGGAGCCAAGGTCGTTCCGGCGACCCATGGATTGCGAACGCTGAAAGAGGCGGTCGATTCGGCGTTCGAAGCCTATCTCGGCCAGCTCGATACGGCGATGTACGCCATCGGTTCGGTGGTCGGACCGCATCCGTTTCCTCTGATGGTACGCGACTTTCAGAGTGTTGTCGGCCTCGAGGCGCGTGAGCAGTTCGAAGAGATGACGGGCGAGCTTCCCGACCATGTCGTCGCCTGTGTCGGCGGCGGCTCCAATGCGATGGGGATTTTCAGCGGTTTCATCGACGATCCGGTCGAACTCTACGCCGTCGAGCCACTGGGCAAAGGGACGCGCCTCGGCGACCATGCGGCGACGCTGGAGTATGGCAAAGAGGGTGTTCTTCACGGCTTCAAATCGATTCTTCTGCAGACCGAGGCGGGGGATCCGGCGCCGGTCCACTCGATCGCCAGCGGGCTGGACTATCCGGGGGTCGGCCCCGAACACGCCTACTTGCACGATATCGGCCGCGTCCATGTCCGTAGTGCGACGGACGAGGAGACGGTCGATGCTTTCTATGCGATCAGCCAGTACGAAGGGATCATTCCTGCACTGGAAAGTTCGCACGCGATCGCCTATGCGATGAAACTGGCCAAAGATGTGCCGCACGATGCGATTTTGGTCAATCTTTCGGGGCGGGGCGACAAAGATATCGACTATGTGGTGGATACGTTTGGCGTGAGGGAGTGGAGACCGGAGGCGTAGCGGCTTCCGGTATTATTTCTGGATAAACTTGCCGCACCCTTTTTCAGGGGTTCCGCCGAAACTTCTGACTTCGCGGGCTGTCCCGTTTTTCGCGATCTCCTGGCGTTTGCACTCATCTTTTTTGACACACTCTTCGTTTCGGCATCCGACATCTTCAGGTACTTTTGGCATAATAACCTCCAAGTTTTTGCGCAATTATAGCAACTTTTCATAAGGAATTAGTATTATGATGTTCACTTTGATACATACCGTTCACCTCCTGGCCGCTTTCGTTTACGGCGGTTTTCTGTTTGTCGACATTCTCTTTTTGCAGAAGATGCAAAAATCCCTTCCGGCCGAAGATGGCGCGAAGTGCCGAGAGGCGATCATGGCACATGTACGCAAGGTCGTGCCGTATGCGCTCTTTGTCGTCGTCGGTACCGGCATCTACATGTTTCCACACGTATTCGGCCATGTCGGAGAGGATGGATTGAACCATATGCAGATGGTACTGCTGATCAAGGCATTTTTGGGGTTGTGGCTCGGTATTCGCGGTTTCAACCAGAAGATTTTCAAAATCGACCCGTGGCTTTTCAAAAGCCACTACTTTCCTTTTACGCTGGTCGTCATCATTATCATCCTTTCTCAAATAATGTGGGCGGTGTAATGTGTTCAAGAGATGGGTGCGCAGGTAGAAAATGATGAAGAAAGCGATGATTCTAAGCGGGGCGGGGCTGAGTGCCGAAAGCGGCATAAGGACTTTTCGCGACAATGACGGCCTGTGGGAGGAGTATGACGTGATGAAAGTCTGCTCCGTACAGGGATGGGAGGAAGACCGGAAGCTCGTGACACAGTTTTACAACGACCGTCGTAAGGATCTGGCTGACAAAAAACCCAACCCCGCGCATTTCGCCCTTGCCAGGCTCGAGAAGCGTTTTCCGGGACAAATTTGGAATCTGACCCAGAATGTCGACGATCTTTTGGAGCGTGCCGGATGCGAAAACGTCATCCATCTGCACGGAACGTTGCGCGATCTGCGGTGTGAAGCGTGCGGCCATGTCTGGGATATCGGCTTCCGTGCCCAGAGAGAGGACGAGAGCTGCCCCTCGTGTGGCGGCCGAAACGTGCGTCACAATGTCGTAATGTTCGGCGAGCCGGCCCCTGCCTACCGCTTCATTCAAAAGGCGATCGACGAGAGTGATCTCTTTGTCGCCATCGGTACCAGCGGCCAGGTGATCGACATCGTCTCCATCGCTACCGAGTTCGCCAACTCCATCCTCGTCAATCCCAACCGGGAGATGTATGTGACGATGTTCGGGTCGCATGAGCGTTATATCGACGAATATTTCGAAACGTATATTCGAAAAAAGGCGGGTGAAGCGGCTGCAGAGTTGGAGGAGAGGATCGCACGGTTTTTAAAGTGACCTTTTCAATCGTTCGAAAGTCTCGTCCGATACAATTCAGGTAAAAAAGAGGAGTGTTGATGGAAGAGATCGACTGTTACAATGCCGGAATGAACGCGTATGCGCAACAGAGATTCGAAGAGGCATATGCGTGGTTCATGAAAGATGAGGAGAATCCGAAGTGTCAATATGCACTGGGTGTGCTCCACTATAACGGCCAGGGTGCCGAACGCAGTTTCAAGGAGGCGGCGAAGTGGTACGAGAAAGCGGCCGATGGCGGGATCGTACCGGCACAATCGGCCATCGGATTCGCCTATGCCAATGCCGTGGGTGTACCGGAAAATTTTGAAAAAGCTGCAAAATATCTGAAGATGGCCAGTGATGCGGGCGATATCGCTGCGCGTATCACACTTGGAGAGATCTATGCCAAAGGGGAAGCGGGCGGTACGCGCGAAATGGCGGCCGATCTGATCAAATCGGCTATCGATGCCGGTGCGGGTGAAGAGGCACACGACATCTGGAGCCGCTACGAACTCTGGAAAGCGTAATCGGGTTTTAGTCGAATATATTCGCGAGCCTGTCGAGGAAGCCTTTCGGTTTTTCTCGTTTTTCGATCCGCTCGTCGACAAAATCCGGGTCGGGTTTCATCAGGCTTTCATCGAACGGCGTATGCTTTTTCGCCGCTTTCTCTTTCTTCTTCCAACCGCCGGGCTGGTGTGCTTTGGCTGGAGCATGGGACATACACATGATAACCTCCTTTTAAATCTATTATACTCCGTTTGTGTGCAATCCGTGTGTAATTCTCTTTGAGGGCTTCGGATCCTGTTTTTTAGCGGCCTCTCATCCCCGGTATGTTACCATTCTTCATTCTGAAAGGAGCCCTCGTGATCAGATATTTTGTATTAATTATAGTTATGATGATCGCTGCTTATGGAAAGAGCTGTATCGAGTGCCACAAGGGAATCGAAGATATTCGCGACCCCCACACGAAAATGGCCGAAGCGATCGCCAAAAAAGCCGAAAAGGCAGGGGTGAAGGGAAACAACTGCGTTGTCTGTCATGGCGGAAATCCGGAGGCTGATACGAAAGAAGCGGCCCACAGCGGGACACTTGCCTATTTTATGGAGCACGAGGGCCCCAAAGCGTTCTATCCCGATCCGGGAAGCCCGTGGATCAACCAAAACAGCTGCGGCATGTGCCACAAAGAGCAGGTCGAGGCACAGATGAACAGCCTGATGATGACGGAGCAGGGAAAAATTCACGGGACGCTCTACAGTTTCGGTGGACTGGAAGGGTATGAACACAATCAGGGGAATTACGATACCAAAAACCCCTCCGATCCGCATGCACGTTTGGGAACGGTGGCCTACAAGAAATATATGCAGAAGCTTCATGATCTCAACCCGCAGGTCTTCCCGGCCGAAATGAAAGAGATTCCGCCGGCACCGACTCCCGAAGAGGTGGAGAAAAATCCGAAGCTGGCGGCCTACACCTACCTTCGGCAGGAGTGTCTGCGCTGCCATACCGGCTCCAAAGGGCGGCAGAAGCGCGGTGATTTCCGCGGGATCGGCTGCTCTTCGTGCCACATCCCCTACAGCAACGACGGCTTTTATGAAGGAAACGACCCGACGATTCCGAAAGAGGAGCCGGGCCATATGCTGGTGCATCAGATCCAGTCGTCGCGAAATGCGAAGGTGAGCGTCCATGGCGTAAGCTATACGGGTGTGCCGGTCGAGACCTGTTCCACCTGCCATAACCGAGGGAAACGGATCGGCGTAAGTTATGAAGGGTTGATGGAGACCGCCTATAAACCGGGCTTCGACGAGGAAGGGAACGGCCAGCCCAAACTCCATACCAAACACTATCTACATCTCAAATCGGACGTGCATATGCGCAAAGGGATGCTTTGTCAGGATTGCCACACGACGCGCGATTTGCACGGCGATGGTTTTTTAGCCGGTGCGACGCTGGGGCCTGTCGAGATCGAGTGCCAGGATTGCCACGGAACGACGAAAAAGTATCCGTGGGAGCTGCCGCTCGGTTACAGCGACGAGTTCGATACCAAACCCGCTTCGGGCAAACAACGCGGTGTGACGAAGAGGCTGGCGGACTATCTGAAAAAGGGGACGACCTTCGCGCCCCAAGAGGGGTATTTGCTGACCGCCCGGGGCAATCCCTACAAGAATGTGGTCAAGGATGGCACCGACGTCATCGTCCATCTGGCCAGCGGAAAAGATATCCGGCTCAAACCGCTCAAAAAGCTTAAAGAAGAGGGAAAAATCTCCCAAAAAGGGCTTGTCGCGATGGACCAGATCACCAAACACAACGACAGGATGGAGTGTTACACCTGCCACGATACGTGGGCGCCGCAGTGTTACGGATGCCATGTGAAGATCGACTACAGCCAAAACCATAAAGAGGTCGACTGGCTCGCGGCGGCACACGACCATGATCTTCACGGGGCGACGGCGACGATGCGCGGGACGCTCAAAGAACATCTGGTTCCGGGTAATGTGACGGAGACCCGCAGCTACCTGCGCTGGGAAAATCCACCGCTGGTACAAAACGGGGAAGGGCGCGTGTCGCCGGCAATGCCGGGATGCCAGGTGGTCGTCACCGTCATCGGCAAATCGGGCAAAGCGCTGCTGAAAAACCATGTCTTCATGATGCCCGACTATAAACACCCCGAAAGCGAAAAGAGACTGCCGGGTATCGTTATGGCATCGGTCCATTCGCATACGGTCCAGAAAGAGGCTAGGGCGTGCGAAAGCTGCCATGCCAACCCCGCCGCGATGGGCTACGGGATTCAGGGCGGCAAAGTGTGGGGCAATATGGGCGAAGATTTTATCGTCGATCTCAAAACGGCCGACGGCAGAGTCATCCCTTCGCGCTATACGGTACAGAAACCGAAGATCGAGAACTTCAATGTCGACTGGAGCCGCTTCGTCGATGAAAACGGTACATGGCTACAGACAATCGACAACCATTGGAACCTCGCCGGCCCGCTGGACAATGCACAGCGTGCCAAACTCGACCGACGCGGTGTATGTATGAGCTGCCACAAAACGATACCGGATAAGGATCTCGCGGTTTCGCTGATGCATCATGTCGCGGAGACGGCTGGTGTGAGCATCGACAACGGGATGCATCGAGATATCTTGAACAAGACGATGCGCATCGGCGCCTGGGTACAGGTGTTGGGTGGAATTTTTGGTGGATTGGTACTACTTTACATCATATGGAGGATACGACGTGGACGAAAATGTTCTGAATAAACTGAAATCGATCAAAAGCGAAATGAGTGAAGCCGAAAAGAGGCGAAAGGCGGAGGAGGAAAAGAGACGCAAAGCGAAGGAAGAGGCCGAATCGTTCGAGAAGATGATGCAGGCGGAGGGAGCGAGAAAACTATGAATATCGTTTTTATGGGAACGCCGGAGTATGCCGATACGATTTTAAAGCGGCTGCTTGCCGAGAAGGAAATCACCGTCACTTCGGTCTACACCCAGCCGGATAAACCTGTTGGACGTAAAAAGGTGTTGACACCGCCGCCGGTGAAGGTTACGGCGGAGGCGGCGGGCGTCGCCTGTTATCAGCCGTACTCCCTGAAAGAGGATGGAATCGCAGGGCGGATCGAACGCGAGAAACCGGACTTCATCGTCGTCGCGGCGTACGGGCAGCTGCTTCCCAAAGCGATACTAGAGATTGCACCCTGCATCAATCTGCATGCCTCGCTGCTTCCGAAATACCGTGGCGCGAGTCCGATACAGCAGGCGCTTCTGAACGGCGACCGTGTGACGGGTGTGACGGCGATGCTGATGGAGGAGGGGCTCGACAGCGGCCCGATGCTTGCGTGGAACGTTACGCCTATCGGTCTGAACGACCGCAAGAACGAACTTTTCATGCGTCTGGCCGAAATGGCAGCCGACCTGACACTGAAGACGGTAAAAAAGTATCGGTCGATACGATCTTTGCCTCAGTGTGATGCCGATGCGACCTACTGTAAAAAAATCGCCAGACGCGATGGATTGGTGACATTCGATTTGCCGGCCGAGACGATCTACAACCGTTTTCGCGCATTTGAAGGATGGCCGGGCATCTATCTCGAAAACGGTTTGAAACTTCTCGATCTCGCGTTGATGGAAGGCGAAGGCGAAGCCGGAAAAATTCTTGCGATCGACGATGATGGAGTCGTCGTGGCGTGTAAAAGTGGTGCACTGAAGATCAAAATGGTCCAACCTTCTTCGAAAAAAGCGATGGATGCGTTGAGTTATATCCGGGGCAAGAGGCTGAAGATTGACGATCTATTCATTTGAAACGCTCCCGTCGACGCAGGCCTGGCTGATCGAGAAGGTAAAGGAGAATCGTGTCGACCTTCCATGTGCCGTGATTGCCCAGATGCAAACGGAAGGTATCGGAAGCAGGGATAACAGATGGATCGGTAAAAAAGGCAATTTTTTCGCTTCCGTGGCGATGCCTCAAACGATGCTGCCGGATGACCTCCCCATCAGCGCCACATCCATCTATTTCGCTTTCCTGATGAAAAAAACGGTAGAAAAACTGGGTTCTGGCGCCTGGGTCAAATGGCCCAACGATTTGTACCTCAATGGGCGTAAAATAGGGGGCTGCATCACAGCAAAAAAAGGAGATGCCGTGATTGCGGGCATTGGAGTGAATATTGTCGATGCACCCCTTGATTTCGGGACTTTGGATCTCGATATCACGCCTTTGGAACTTTTGGAAACGTTTTTGCGGAGCGTGGAAACTTCTCCGTCATGGAAGCAGATTTTTAGCAACTTTAGTTTAGAATTTGAAAAGAGCAAACACTTTTATACTCATGTCGGGAATGAAACATTGGATTTGACGGATGCCGTTTTGAATGAAGACGGTTCGTTGATGATAGGAAACAGAAGGGTAGTAAGTTTACGATGAGCGAAATTATCACGATAGCCAACCAAAAAGGCGGTGTTGGAAAGACGACGACAGCTGTCAATCTGGCGGCGTCACTTGCCGTGGCTGAAAAAAAGGTTCTCCTGATCGATGCGGATCCTCAGGCCAATGCCACGACCAGTCTCGGGTTCCACCGAAACGATTACGAATACAACATTTACCATGTCCTGATCGGTGCCAAAAAAATTTCGGACACGATATTGAAAACGACCCTGCCGACGCTTCATCTCGTCCCTTCCAATATCGGCCTGGTCGGTGTGGAAAAAGAGTTTTACGACAGTGAGACGCGAAAAGGGCGCGAACTCATTCTGAAACGGAAGATCGATGAGGTGAAAAAAGAGTATGACTACATCATCATCGATTCACCCCCTGCACTTGGGCCTATCACGATCAATGCGCTCAGTGCGGCCCATTCGGTCATTATTCCGATTCAGTGCGAATTCTTTGCGTTGGAAGGGCTCGCCCAGCTTTTGAACACCATTCGTCTGATCAAAAAGACGATTAACCCGAAACTGAAGATCAAAGGTTTCCTTCCGACAATGTACAGCGGGCAAAACAACCTCTCCAAACAGGTATTTGCCGATTTGACACAGCATTTCAAAAACAAGCTTTTCAAGTCGAACGATGACGAATTCATCGTCATTCCACGAAATGTCAAACTGGCTGAGAGTCCGAGTTTCGGCAAGCCGGTCATACTGTACGATGTGAAATCGACCGGCTCGCAGGCCTACCAGCATCTGGCACAGGCAATCTTGGCGAGCTAAGGCTGAGAATGGGAAAAAAAGGAAAGAGCAAATCATTGGGACGGGGTCTCGGAGCCATTTTGGGCGAAGTCGCCGAGGCGTATGAAAATGAGTTCAAGAGTGATGAAAAGAGTGCTGCGGAACAAATCGTCGAACTGCCGCTGAGCGATATCGTTCCCAATCCCTATCAGCCGAGGACCCATTTCGACGAATCTTCCATCAGAGAACTTTCCGAGTCGATCAAGCGGCATGGGCTTCTACAGCCAGTCGTCGTGATCGAACAGAACGGAGAGTACGTTCTGATTGCAGGTGAACGCCGTGTTCGTGCCAGCAAGCTCGCCGGACTCGAGACGATCCGTGCGATTGTCGCCGATATCGACCGTACACGCTTTAGAGAACTGGCGCTTATCGAAAATATACAGCGTGAATCTCTCAATCCCGTGGAATTGGCCAAATCATACAAAGAACTGATCGACGAGTATGGCATTACCCAGGACGAACTTTCCAAAATCATCCACAAAAGCAGAACCCAGATTGCCAATACGATGCGGCTTTTGCAGTTGAGCGGGTATGTCCTCGAGAAACTCTCAAAATCTATCATATCCCAGGGGCATGCCAAAGTTATCGTAGGGCTCGACGAAAAGGATCAGAAAGTCGTATGCGATACCATCGTAGGACAGAAACTGAGCGTACGTGAAACGGAGCAGCTTGTAGCAGGCATGAAGTCTGTCGAGAAGAAAAAACCCCATGCGAAAAAAACGTCCGGGCTTGATTTGAGCGCCTATGCCGATCTGATCAAGGAACACATCCCCTACAAAGTGAACATAAAACAGCAAAAAGTCGAGATAAGATTCAGCGACGAAAACGAACTGAAGGATTTCATCAAACGGTTTTCCTCGAATTTATAGTGCTTAAGGCCACTTCAAAGCCCTGAACCATACAGGGTTTTAGAGTATCCTTAATTTTGAATTTTGGATAAATATGATAACATTGCCCAATTTTTAGAAAGGAGCGCGTGCATGCTGGATATAAGTCTGTCCCTGATGCTTCTTGTCGCAGTCGTCTTTCTCGTACTGTTGATGCTGCTTAACAGTTGGCTCTATCGGCCACTTTTGGCTTTTATGGACGAACGTGACAAGAGTATTCGTAAAGATCTGGAAAATGTCAGCGCAGACAGCTCGGAAATCGATGAGCTGAAAGCGAAGACGGAAGCGATAATTGCGGAAGCGAAAAGCGAAGCCGCCGCATTACGGGCCAAAACGATCGAAGAGTCCAAGCTACTCGCAACGAGCAAAATCGAAGCGAAAAAAGAGGAGCTGGAGAAGGCATATCAGGGATTTCTTGATGAGCTGAAGAAAGAAGAGGAGCAGCTCAAAAGCGAACTTCTTTCACAAATGCCGCTTTTCAAAGAGTCTTTGAAAGCCAAATTCAGTCAAATATAAAAAGGAGAAAATGTGCGAAAATTGGTTTTGATGGCTGCATTTTTTCTTCCTGCAGTTGTCTTTGCATCCGGTCATGAAGCCACGGGCGGAGGAACGGATTTCGTTCCGAGACTGGTCAACTTCATCATCTTCGCTGCGATCATCTACTATTTCGTCGCAGAACCGATCAAGAACTTTTTTACGGGACGAAGCGGCGAAATCGCATCGAAACTCGAAGAGGTACAGAATCGTCTGAAAGCGACCAAAAAGGCGAAAGAAGATGCACGTGCCGCATACGAGGCCGCACAGCAGACAGCGGATGAGATTATCGAATCCGCCAAAAAAGAGTCTCAGCTGCTGGCGAAAAAGCTCGATGAACAGCTTCATCTGGAACTGGACAACCTGGAGAAACTTCAGCAGGAAAAGATGGAAGTCGAAAAACGACAGATGGTTCGTAAAACGGTTGCCGAGGTTCTTTCCGAACTCTTCAAAGGCGATGCGATCGGCATGGATGAGAAGAAGTTCGTCAATCTCATCATGAAAAAGGTGGCATAAGATGGATCAGCTTGTAGCAAAACGTTATGTCAAAGCCCTTATCGAAGCACTCGGTGAGAAGAAGATCGCCGAAGCCGAAAAAGCACTTGGCGGTGTCGCGAAGGCATTTGAAGAGAAAGCATTTTCCGATGCGATCATTTCGCCGGAAGTAAAGAAAAGTGAAAAAGAGGAGTTGGTGTTGGCGCTTCTCGGGAAGAAAGCGGACAAAAGACTTCTCAATTTCGTCAAGACGTTGGGAATCCATAACCGATTCGGTCTGATCCCGACGATCGTGGAACTTCTTCAAAAAGAGATCCAGCGCCGCGAAAACCGTTATGAAGGCTTTGTGGAGAGTAAAAAAGCTCTCGACGAGAAACAGCTCAAAGCACTCGAAAACTCGCTCAGCAAGTATGTCGATGCAACAGTGATCCTGCATCCGGTCAAAAGCGAACGTGACGGCATCAAAGTGGTGGTTGAAGATCTCGGCATCGAAGCGAGCTTCTCGAAAGAGAGAGTCGCATCCGATATGATCAACCATATTTTAAAAGCATTGTAAAACATAGAAAGGAGATCGGTAGTGTCTAAACTTCAAGCAGATGAAATCAGCTCGATCATCAAAGAGCGAATCGAAAACTTTGAATTGAGCGTCGATATCGATGAAACAGGGAAAGTTGTCAGTATTGCTGACGGAATTGCACAGGTCTTCGGCCTGAACAATGTCATGGCCGGTGAAATGGTCGAATTCGAAAACGGTGAGCGCGGTATCGTCCTCAACCTCGAAGAGGCGAGTGTCGGTGTCGTTATTCTCGGAAAAGGCCTCGGCGTACGAGAGGGAATGAGTGTCAAACGTCTGGGACAGCTTCTAAAAGTTCCTGTCGGGCCTGAACTTGTCGGACGCGTCGTAAACGCTCTGGGTGAGCCGATCGACGGCAAAGGGCCGATCGAAGCGAAAGAGTACCGCTTTGTCGAAGAGAAAGCTCCTGGAATCATGGCACGTAAATCTGTCCATGAACCACTTCAAACCGGTATCAAAGCGATCGATGCATTGGTTCCGATCGGACGCGGACAGCGGGAGTTGATCATCGGTGACCGTCAGACGGGTAAAACGACCGTCGCGATCGATGCCATCATCAATCAAAAAGGTCAGGGTGTAACCTGTATCTATGTCGCAGTCGGACAGAAACAGTCGACAGTCGCTTCCATCGTTCGCAAACTCGAAGAGCATGGTGCGATGGATTACACCATCGTCGTCAATGCGGGTGCATCCGAATCTGCTGCACTGCAGTTCCTCGCACCGTATACCGGGGTTACGATGGGAGAGTACTTCCGAGACAATGGACAGCATGGCCTCATCATCTATGATGACCTGAGCAAGCATGCGGTCGCCTACCGTGAAATGTCTCTGATTCTTCGCCGCCCTCCTGGCCGTGAAGCGTTCCCTGGTGACGTTTTCTATCTCCACTCACGTCTGCTCGAGCGTGCTGCGAAACTGAGCGACGAGCTCGGTGCGGGTTCTCTGACTGCACTTCCGATCATCGAAACGCAAGCGGGTGACGTTTCTGCATACATTCCGACAAACGTCATTTCCATCACTGACGGTCAGATTTTCCTTGAAACAAACCTCTTCAACAGTGGTATTCGCCCCGCGATCAACGTCGGTATTTCCGTTTCACGTGTCGGTGGTGCCGCTCAGATCAAGGCGACGAAGCAGGTTTCCGGAACACTTCGCCTCGACCTTGCACAGTATCGTGAACTGGAAGCGTTTGCACAGTTTGCCAGTGATCTCGACGAAGCGACACGTGCGCAGCTCGAGCGTGGTGCACGTATGGTCGAGATTCTGAAGCAGCCTCCTTATTCACCGCTTCCTATTGAAAAACAGGTTCTTATCATCTATGCGGGTGCGAATGGGTATCTCGATGATATCGATGTCAGTGCCGTCACAAAATTCGAAGCGGAACTCTATCCGTTCGTCGAAGCGAATCATCCGGAAGTTCTTAAGCAGATTCGCGAGAAAAAGAAAATCGACGATGAAGTAGAAGAGTTGATGAAGAAAGCGCTGGAAGATTTCAAAACTTCATTCAGTGCCTAAGGATTAAGGATCAACGATGGCAAATTTGAAAGAGATTAAGCTTCAGATAAGCAGCGTAAAGGGAACACAGAAAACCACGCGTGCAATGAAGCTTGTTTCGCAGGCGAAGCTGAAAAGGGCCGAAGAGCTGGCGAAACGTTCACGCGTTTACGCTCAGAAACTCGATGAGCTCGTCAGCGAAATCGCATACGAAATCAATCAGAACAAAGTAGGCGGAAGCGACAGCCGTTTTGTGCAGGCCGACTTGCCTGTCAAGACGGTCGATATTATCTGTGTAACCGCCGATAAGGGATTGTGCGGTGGCTTCAATGTCACGACTTTGAAGACAACACTGAAATTGATTCGTGAATACAAAGACCAAAGAGTTGCTGTACGTCTGCGCGTTGTAGGACGGAAGGCGATCGATTTCCTGAAGTACAACGGGATCGAGATGGTAGATGAAGTGATCGGATTGAGCGCATCTCCGGACTATAAAAAAGCTGCAGAGTTCATCGATGTCTCTCTCCAGGATTTCGCAATCGGGAAGACAGACCGTGTCGTTTTGATCTACAACGGATTCAAGAACATGCTTACGCAGGAACAAAGAGTCCTTCAGCTGCTCCCCGTCGATATCTCTACGATCGAAGAACGCGAGTTGAAGTCCAGCATCGAATATGAGCCCGAGGGCCATGAAGAGCTGCTCAACGCACTTTTGAAAAAGTATGTCGAATACAGTATGTATTACGGTTTGCTCGATTCGCTCGCTGCCGAGCACAGTGCCCGCATGCAGGCAATGGACAATGCGACGAAAAACGCATCGGAACGCGTCAACGAGCTTACGGTTCAATACAACAAAGCACGTCAGGAATCTATTACTACCGAACTGATTGAAATCATCAGCGGTGTGGAAGCATTGAAATAAAAGAAGGAGAAGGAATGACAGGTAAAATTGCACAGGTCATCGGGCCGGTTGTAGATGTCGATTTTGAAGACTATCTGCCGGCGATCAACGAAGCACTTGAAGTAAATTACGAACTCGAAGGGAATAAGCAGAGACTGGTTCTTGAAGTCGCCAGTCATATCGGTGACAACCGTGTCCGTACGATCGCGATGGATATGAGTGAAGGTTTGGTACGCGGTATGGAAGTCAAAGCGACTGGCGATGCGATCAAAGTACCCGTTGGAGAAGAGGTTCTCGGACGTATCTTCAACGTAATCGGTGAAACGATCGACGAAGGTGAAGAACTCAAAGCGAAAAATCACTGGAGCATTCACCGTGATCCGCCGCCATTCGAAGATCAGAGCACGAAAACCGAGATCTTCGAAACGGGTATCAAAGTCGTCGACCTTCTTGCCCCCTACGCTAAAGGTGGTAAAGTCGGCCTCTTCGGTGGTGCCGGAGTCGGTAAAACCGTCATCATCATGGAACTCATCCATAACGTCGCATTCAAGCACAGCGGTTACTCCGTCTTTGCAGGTGTCGGTGAACGTACACGTGAAGGTAACGACCTCTACAACGAAATGAAAGAGTCGAACGTTCTGGACAAAGTCGCCCTTTGCTACGGACAGATGAGTGAGCCTCCAGGAGCACGTAACCGTATCGCGCTGACAGGCCTTACGATGGCGGAATACTTCCGTGACGAACTCGGCCTCGACGTACTCATGTTTATCGACAACATCTTCCGATATGCACAGGCAGGTTCTGAAATGTCCGCACTTCTTGGACGTATCCCTTCAGCGGTTGGTTATCAGCCGACACTCGCACGTGAGATGGGTGCGCTTCAGGAGCGTATTACGTCGACGACGAAGGGTTCCATTACATCTGTACAGGCTGTCTATGTTCCGGCCGACGACCTTACCGACCCGGCGCCGGCATCGGTCTTCGCCCACCTCGATGCAACGACGGTTCTCAACCGTAAAATTGCGGAAAAGGGGATCTATCCGGCCGTCGACCCACTCGACTCTTCCAGCCGAATGCTCGACCCAGCGATTATCGGCGAAGAGCACTACAATGTAGCACGTGGCGTACAGACAGTCCTTCAAAAATATAAAGACCTTCAGGATATCATCGCGATTCTCGGTATGGACGAACTTTCCGAAGAGGATAAGAAGACGGTCGAACGTGCACGTAAAATCGAACGATTCCTTTCTCAGCCATTCTTTGTTGCGGAAGTCTTTACCGGCGCTCCCGGTAAGTATGTCACGCTGGAAGAGACAATCAAAGGCTTCAAAGGCCTGTTGGACGGTGAATACGACGATCTCCCGGAAGCTGCATTCTACATGGTCGGCAGCATGGATGAGGCGATTGAGAAAGCTGAAAAACTTAAAGCCAAAGCATCTTGACAAGGATAACCTTGTCGAGAATGCCGCTATCCTAACTAAAGGATAATTATGGATACTATGAAATTAGAAATCGTCACACCTCATGGGCCGATATTTTCAGGTGAAGTGAAATCTGCGACTTTTCCCGGCGCAGAAGGCGAGTTCGGTGTTTTGCCGGAACACGCTTCTCTTGTTTCACTTCTCGAAGCAGGCGTGATCGAAATCGAAAAGAGCGATGGTTCGAAAGAGTCGATCGTCATCGATTCCGGTTATGTCAAGGTCGATGAAGAGAAAACGCTTGTGGTTGTAGAGGGAGCGGTGCCGATCATCGGTGAAACGGAGAGCGAAATCGCGAAGGCTATCGCCGAAGCGAAAGAGCTTGTCAAAAAAGCCAGCAACTCCGATTTTGCCATTGCCAACGTCGAGGCGAAAGTGGATGCTGCGGCAAAAACAAGATTTTAAAGAATGATCGACATCGTCGTCGGTTACCTTGACCGAAGCAGCCCCATCACCATTGGTGTCTTGGGCCTGCTCTCTTTCTACCTTCTACTCACACTCTGGGCTTTCGTTTACCGTTATCTGACGCTTGCCCGATGGCTCTCAAAAGAGACCGATTCCATGGAACAGATGCACATGGGCGCTGCATCCGTTTCTCCCAAATCTATCCTTAAAAGCTGTATGAAAAAAACGCTTTCTCCAAATGCAAATATGCTTGAAATGTGTCAATTTGCCGCCACGAAAGAGGCGACCAAAGGGTTGACACTTCTCTCGCTGATTGCAAGTACTTCTCCTTTCATCGGGCTCTTCGGTACGGTTATCTCGATTCTTGAGGCGTTTGCGGGACTCGGTACGCAAAAGAGTGCTACGCTCAGTGTAGTCGCTCCTGCCATCAGCGAAGCACTTGTCGCGACCGCTGCCGGTATTTTCGTAGCCATCTTTGCCTATACTTTTCATCTGCTTCTCAAAAGAAAAGCGTATGAACTCTCGACGGTCATCGCGATGCAGGTGGATCTTCTTTTGGCACAGAGTCTGAAGAAACAGTGATATGAGATACCAGTGGGATGAGAATCCGGATCTGAATATCACTCCACTTGTCGATATCATGCTGGTTCTTATGGCGATATTGATGGTCACGGCACCGACGATCATTTATGAAGAGAACATTACGCTGCCGCAGGGTTCGCGCACAAAGACGTTCGAAAAGGTGAAATCGCTCGAAATTCGTATGGACAAAAAAGGCATCATCTACTTTCAGAAAGAGAAGTACGAAAAACTCGCTTTCCCGGACCGCTTCTTGTTGAAAACGCAATCGTTAGACAAAAAAATTCCAGTCTATATACGTGCCGACGAAAGACTGCCGTACAAAGATGTCATGTTTCTGCTCAAAACCGTAAAAGAGGCAGGTTTTTCAAAAGTTTCTCTGGTAACAAATGGATAGAGATCGCAGATATTTTTTTCTCGGCGGCATTGCCGCTTTCGGATTCTATTTTCTTTTAATCCTGCTGCTGCTCCTGTTTTTCAACGATTACAAGAAATCCAAACGGTATGTCCCCAAACCGTCGCAATCGATCGAAGTTTCGGTGCTTCAGACACCTCTTTCCAGACCCAAAACGAAATCTTTTGCCAAACGCTCCCAAAAGCAGCAACAAAAACAAAAAATGCCGGCTGTTAGAAAAAAGAGTTCCGCATCCTTGAAAACTTCAAAACCGTCACGCCCCAAAGCGATCGCGTCGTTGTTTAAAAACGTCAAGGTCAAAGCGCCTTCCGATACGTCGCCAGCCGCGAGGCTGGCGAATGCTCCAAAAATAAAATACAAGGCATCTTCCGACAAGAGAGAAACAGAACGGCCGCGTGCAGAGCAGCTGGTCAGAGACATCAATCTCAGCAAGCCCACCATCAATATCTCTTCAAAAAGCTCAGGCCAGGGAGAAGTGGATGCCTACATGTCGAAACTCTATGAAATGCTTTACGCATCATGGCATCCGGAAGCGGTGTTCGCCGGATCTCATGCGACGGTCAGACTCGATATCGCCCCGGATGGGTCGTTTGCTTACCGTATCGTTTATCCTTCGGATAATCAAGCTTTCAATCATAGCCTGATAGAATATCTCGAACAGATCAAGGCAAAGAGGTTTCCGCCACACAAACGGAAAAGAAATCTTGTCATCGATGTTGAATTCAAAGCGAAGGAGTAGATGTGCGAATCATTCTACTAATGACCATAGGCCTGTTTCTTTATGCATCAGATGCCACACTCGAAATAGTCAAAAGCGCAGACAGCCGACCATCGATCGCTATTCAGGATGCATCGACATTCGGAAACGATCTTGTCAAACAGAAATTTTTCCGGCTGGTGATGGGGGATTTGAAAGTATCGGCCCATTTCAAAGTCGACGACACCTATCGAAAAAGCGATTACGAAGCACTTGTCGACCCGATGCTCAAATCCTATGATTATCTTCTTCGCTACCGTTTCAAAGAGGGTGACGGGCAGGCACTGTATCTGGATGTCAAGGCGTTCGAACTTCCCTCGGGAAGTACGATTTATGAAAGAAGTTATCGCGTAGCCAACCGTGCGAGATACCCATTCCTGATCCATCAGGCGGTGATCGATTACAATGATTTTTTGCAGATGCCGACGATTGGATGGATGAAACGTTATGTGGTGTTTGCCGAATATACAAAACCGAAACATGCCGATATCGTCATCGCCGACTATACGCTGACGTATCGAAAAAAGGTGATAAGCGGCGGGCTCAACATCTTTCCCAAGTGGGCGGACAGAAAACAGAAAGGGATATACTATACCAAACTCGGTAGACGCCCGACCCTCTATTACTACAATATCTATACCGGCCAGCAGCGTAAAGTCGCGACTTCCGACGGCATGCTGGTATGCTCCGATGTGAGTCGGGACGGAAAGCGGCTACTTCTGACGATGGCACCCGAAGGGCAGCCGGATATTTTTGAATACAATACCGTGACCGGGACAAAACAGCGACTGACATTCTACTCCGGGATCGATGTCTCGGCGCAGTACATCGATGGTGAAAAGCGCATCGTGTTTATCTCCGATCGTTTGGGATATCCCAACATTTTCTCCTCGAAAATTGGAAGCAGGGCAGTCGAACAGATGGTTTTTCACGGAAAAAACAACAATGCCTGCAATGCGTATGGAAAATATATCGTCTACAGCAGCCGTGAAACCGACAATGCTTTCAGTGCCAATACATTCAACCTCTATCTTATTTCGACACAGACCGATTACATACGACGGCTTACCGCAAGCGGTGTCAACCAGTTTCCGAAATTTTCTTACGACGGAGAGAGTGTTATGTATATCAAACACTATGCGGCGCAGAGTGCACTTGGAATCATACGCCTGGATTATAATGAGGGATTTTTGTTTCCTCTCAAAGGACGGCGCATACAATCGATCGATTGGTAATAGCTTGGTTTCCGCCTGCCAACAAGTATAAACAAAACAGATATTTAACGCGAAAGTAAGAAAAAGAGTGGTAAGATTAAGCAAAATTTCAAGGAGACGAATCGATGAAAAAGAGTTTGATGATTGCAGCGGTCGCTGCAGCACTGCTTATGAGCGGATGTTCTCAGAAAGAGCCTGAAGTCGATATGACTAAACAGGAGACGATGACACAGGAAACAACCCCTGCTGTCACCGAGGCTGATAGCGGTGTAAGCGCAGTCGTTGGAGGGGAAGAGATAAGTGATATCACGACTCTCCCGGAAGATGAGCGTATGGCGAAAATCAGAGAGATAGAAGCGAGCGCAAAAAAGATCTATTTCGATTTCGACAAATACAACATCCGACCGGATCAGGAGCCTCGCGTTGACGAAGATGCAAAACTCTTCGCTTCCGATGCCGCGAAAGATTTGACGGTTAAAATCGAAGGAAACTGCGATGAGTGGGGGACGGACGAGTACAACTACGCACTCGGCCTCAGGCGGGCCAAAACCGTCCGTGATGCACTTTCCCTCAAGGGAATCGACAGCAGCCGCATGGTAATGGTCAGTTACGGAGAGAGCAATCCTGTCTGTACCGAACATACCAAAGAGTGTTGGGCCAAAAACCGCCGAGTAGAATTCGAACTGCTTCCTTAATTGACTTAATTGATGAGAAAACTCTCACTCTCTCTCCTGATCGCTCTGGGTGCCGTGGCCGGCACCCCGGAGCCTTCTGCTTTCGGTGCCGGAAACCTCGACAGTGCCAATCCTTACGGCCTCAGTGAAGAAGAACAGCATATTCTCAAAAACAAGCGCGCGATCGAAGCGCTGCAAAAGAGTTTTTTGAAACAGCAACAGATCGTTCAGGAAAACCGTGAACGGATCGATGGCCTTCAGAGTATTATTGAAGGACTCAACGGAAAAATACGCAGCTACGACAGAGCCCTCAAGCGCCTCGACGATCTCAACCGCAGTGTCGACGATCTGCACCTTAGAACCGATGCTCTCGCCAAAACGCAGGAGGAGAATTTCGAACAACTTCGTACGGTCCTGCAGGAACTTGGAAGCCTTATCGATTCGATCAATGAAAAGTATGTCGACAAAGAGAGATTCAATCAACTCGAGACGGCATTTCTGGAGTTCAAACATGCCTATGAGACATTCCTGAAAAAGGGTGATTTGAGCGGCAAGTCGAATGCGAAGATCTTTTCGGAGGCGAAAAAGCTTTTTCGGAAAAAACAGTACAGCGATGCGAAAATCTATTTCGCACACCTGATCAAAAACCACTACAAACCGGCGACATCGAACTACTATCTCGGTGAAATTGCATACAGAGAAGGACGATACAAAGATGCGATCGCCTATTACAAAAAGAGCGCATCGCTTTACGACAAAAGTAGTTTCATGCCGACACTTTTGCTGCACACGGCCATTTCTCTCGAACGTATCGGCGATAAAAAGCAGGCTAGTCAGTTTTATGAATCTCTTATTCAACTCTATCCAAAAAGCAAATCGGCCACAATCGCCAAAAAAAATCTGGCAAAACTTAGATAATATTCAAAAAACTTAAGAAAATATAAATATTCGGTGTGATAAAATCACCTACTTTTTCAAGGAGAATTATTGATGACAATCGAAGACAATAACGTCGTTTCATTTAACTATGAAGTGAAAGATGCAAAAACAGGAGAGGTTGTTGACTCCAACGTGGGTCAGGCACCACTCTCATTCATTACAGGTAAACAGCAGATCATTCCCGGCCTGGAGAACCAGATGAAGGGAATGAGTGCTGGTGAAAACGCTGACATCCTCGTTCCGGCGGCAGAAGCGTACGGTGAGTACAATCCGGAAGCGGTTCAGACAATGCCACGCGAGCAGTTCGCAGGTATCGACCTCCAGGAGGGCATGACACTCTACGGACAGAGTGAAGATGGACAAACCGTACAGGTTACCGTCAAAAGCTTCGATGAGAACGAAGTCGTTATCGACTTCAACCATCCACTTGCCGGAAAAGACCTTCTCTTTAGCGTAACTGTATCCGAAGTACGCGAACCGACTGTCAATGAGTCGCTCAGTGGTCAGGTCGAACAGCCTGGTCAAGAAAGCGGCGGGTGTGGCACAGGATGTGGCTGCCATTAATTTCATAGCTTCTTCAAAGCCTCTCAAGGAGGCTTTGAAGTCTGCAAACCTACTCAAAACCCTCAAGTTCAATACACTCATCAGCGGTGAACATGGCACAGGACGCCATACTCTCGCATCTTTGATGATGCCCGACGTGCCCTGTGTGCACGGCGACGACGCGGAACTCTACACATTTATCGAAAACAGCCCTCAGCTTATCGTGGACGATATCGGCAAGATCGATCTCTATCCAAAGTTTTTTCAAACACTGAAAAAACATGGTACCCAGATTATCGCCATTGCCGACGAAACGATCAATCTGGGCGAGTACACCTCTTTTTTCAGTGTCCGGATCACATTGCCGCCTCTTAAAGAGCGACCGGAAGACATCATTCCCCTTGCCGAAAAGTTCAAAATGGAAGCGCTTCATCTTTTTGGCGAAGATGAAGAGAGCGAATTCGAACTGGATCACGAGAAACTCGATATTAGTGGGAACGCCTATTCACTGCGAAAATCGGTGTTTCTCCAATACCTGGCATCGAAAATCGGAAAAGACGAGATATTGGACTTGATGGAAGCGTATATCACGTGCCACCTTGACGAAGGGGAGGAGATCTATCGGCGGTATCTCTATCTCTATGAAGTTCCGTTGATCAAAGCGGGAACCAAACGATTCAAAAGTCAGCTCAAGATGTCACAAGTGTTCGGACTGAACCGAAACACTCTCAGAAAAAAAATCAATGAATGGAAGGAATATCTATGACAAAGACTGCATTTCTATTTCCGGGCCAGGGTTCACAGGCAGCCGGTATGGGTAAATCATTTGTCGAACATTCCCCGATGGCGGCCCAAATGCTCGAAGCCGCAGGGGATGCATTGAAACTCGACATGGCACATCTGCTCTTCGAGCCCAACGATCTTCTCGAGCAGACAAAATATACCCAGCCCGCGATTCTACTCGTTTCGATGATGGCATACAGACTTTTCAAAGAGAAGATTTCCGATGTACCGGCCTTTGCGCTCGGTCACTCGCTTGGAGAGTTTTCCGCACTCGCCGCCGTCGATGCGCTCGACTGGCTTGAAGCGGTCAAATTGGTCCATCTTCGCGGCGATCTGATGCAAAAAGCGTGTGAAGGGATCGATGCCGGGATGATGGTGGTACTGGGTGTTGCCGACGAGGATGTCGAAGCGATCTGCCACGATGCAAGAGAAGCCGGTAAAAAAGTTTGGCCGGCCAACTACAATGCGGACGGACAGATCGTCATTGCCGGGATCAAAAGTGATCTCCAGAGCCTGGAAGAGGCGCTCAAAGCAGCCAAAGCACGCCGTGTCATGCTGCTAAATATGTCAGTGGCAAGCCACTGCCCCCTGCTCGAGTCCGCCGTCGAGCCGCTGACCGAGGCCCTCGACAAGGTTTTGAGCGACACATTTTCAGCGCCGGTTATCTCCAACGTTACCGCCAAAGCCTACAATACCAAAGCCGAGGCCCTCGACCTGCTCGGTAAACAGCTCGTTTCACCGGTGCTCTACAAACAGTCCATCCAGGGCAACGACGATCTGGTCGACCGCTATATCGAATTTGGCCATGGGGCCGTGCTCAAGGGGTTAAACCGTCGTTCGAGCAAAAAAACGACACTGGTCGTCAGTGACTACAATTCGCTGAATACGACCCTCGACACATTGTTGGGTGAGGATTGATGGTCGTCGGAGTTATGGGGGCGATGCCCGAAGAGATCGATCCGATTCTGAAGCGTCTCGAGAATGTGAAGAAGCATGAGGTTGCAGACAATGTCTACTATACGGCGTTCTATGGCTCATTGGATCTCGTCGTAGCATACAGCAAAATCGGAAAAGTTTTTTCGGCACTCACGGCTGCGACAATGATCGAGAAATTTGGCGTGCAGAAGATGCTCTTCTCCGGAGTCGCGGGCGCAATCAGCCCGGCGTTGCATATTGGTGATCTCGTCGCGGCCACGAAACTGTGCCAGCATGATCTGGACATCACTGCATTCGGGCATCCGTACGGATATGTCCCGGAAGGAAAGGTGTATGTCGAAGCCGATCCAAGACTGCTCGAGATCGCAGCGTCCGTTGCGTATAAACAGGGTGTGAAACTAAAGCGCGGCATCATTGCCACGGGTGATCAGTTCGTCGCGGATGCCGAGCGTAAAGCATGGATCGGTCAAACCTTCAATGCGGATGCGCTGGAGATGGAAGGAGCCTCCGTGGCCGTTGTCTGCGATGCCCTGGGTGTCCCTTTCTTCGTGTTGCGAGCTATCAGCGACGCCGCCGATATGGATGCAGGATTCGACTTCGACGCTTTCTTGCAGAGCTCTGCAGTCAAAAGTGCCGACTTCATCTTTATGATACTCGATGAACTCGATCAAGCTTAGTAAAAAGATACTGCGTGCCGCCGGGCAGATGAACGCGAAATACCGGCTCATCGAAGAGGGTGACAGGCTTCTTGTGGGTCTCAGCGGCGGGAAAGACTCGATCACGCTGATTCATCTGCTCAAGCACATGCAGCGTCACGCACCATTCGATTTCGAATTCAAGGCGGTGACGGTCGACTACGGCATGCCCGGCGAATCGTACGAGGCGCTCAAAAAGCATTGTGAAGCGTATGGCATACCGCACGAGATTTATGAAACGAATATTTTCGAAGTGGCACAGGGTACGATTAGGGAAAACAGCTCCTTTTGCAGCTACTTTTCGCGGATGCGGCGCGGTGCGCTCTATACCAAGGCCCAGGAGGGCGGTTACAACAAAGTGGCACTGGGGCACCATCTCGACGATGCCGCCGAGAGTTTTTTCATGAACATGCTTTACAACGGAACGCTCCGGTCGATGGCACCGATCTACAAAACTTCCAAAGGGTTTCACGTCATCCGCCCACTGCTCTGGGTCAGAGAACGTCAGACGGCGGCGTTCGCGGAAGAGAACGGTATTGCAACGATCGGTGATGAAGCGTGCCCGGCGATGGCGATGAAAGTAAAGATGCCGCACGCCAGAGAGAGTACGAAAATAATGCTCGAAGAGTGGGAGGAGAAGTTTCCCGACCTTTTCAAACGATTCAAAGCGGCTTTCTGCCATTTGCAGCCAAGTTCCTTTATGGATGAAAATTATCTCGACAGATAGAGTGGAGCTTTGCTCCTCAAGAACGGGCCTAGCCCTCGAATTGCAAGTTTCAAATAGCTTTTTTGCAAAGTCTGGTGACTTGAGGTGCTGCGATGGCGCCCTACTTACGATTTGCGACTAAAAAAGGTAAACCGATGGAAAAAACAGACAAACTCGCCGTATTGATCGATGCGGACAATGCACAGCCTTCGATCATCGATTCGTTGCTGGCAGAGATCGCGAAGTACGGTACGGCCAGCGTCAAACGAATCTATGGCGACTGGACACTACCACAGCTAAAGGGGTGGAAAGAGGTGCTTTTGACCCACTCGATCCAGCCGATCCAGCAGTTTGGCTATACGACGGGAAAGAACGCCACCGACAGCGCGATGATCATCGATGCGATGGATCTTCTCTATACCGGAAATTTCGACGGCTTCTGTATCGTCAGCAGCGACAGCGACTTCACGAAACTCGCGGCTAGGATTCGTGAGTCCGGCCTGCTCGTTTACGGATTCGGTGAGAAAAAGACACCGGTCCCCTTTGTCTCGGCCTGTGACAAATTCATCTATACTGAAGTATTGAGAGCCGAGGAGAGCGATGAGGAGACGACACCGATCAAAAAGCTTTCCGCTGCGGAACTCAAACGTGACCGTAAGCTGATCCGACTGCTGCGCGATGCGGTGGATGCCGCCAGTGACGAGAGTGGCTGGGCGCATCTGGGAGCGATGGGCAACATCATCGCCAAACAGTCCCCCGAGTTCGATCCGCGCAACTACGGCTACAAAAAGCTGGGCGAACTGGTCAAGGCGACGGGACTTTTTGATATCGAAGAGCAGGTGACCCACCGCGGCGCCAAAGCGATCTACGTGAGGAATCGGAAGAGAAGATAATTGACCTTTGGGATGATCGAGAACCGGGTTTGGACGAAACGGCTCGAGACTGCTACAAGAAGTATGCTTGGATTCTATCCATCATCTTCTACATTCCTTCCAGAAGCGTCAGCCAGAGTCCCTCCACTTCCTTGTCGTCGAGAAGAATCGTCTTTTGCGTCGCCATGAGTGTTTGAATCGTCGTACGAGGATAGCTTCTGGCGATGACGCAATTGGGGTGGGCTGGCAGAAAGGAACGGATCAGTGAAATCTCATCGTTGAGTGGACGGCCGCAGGCGAAGCAAAGGTCGGGATCGTGCAGGCGTCCTTCATGTTCCAAAATGGAGAGATATGCCTCGACGGCACTGCGCTTGGGGTTTTGCAGATGCCAGATGGCGGCATAGTGTTCGAGCAGGCCGAAATAGAAAGGGCCCGGAAGTTCGACGTCGCGCAAGTGTTCGTAGAGTAGTGCGATGAAGTGTTGCCACACCTGAAGCCGTTCACTCTCCTTGAGCCATTGAAAACCGAGATGGATGACGTTTCTGAGTCTTGGCATGAATTGCAGCGAGTCTTGTTCGACTTCAAAGTCGATCTTGTAGCCGGTGGTGACGATGGGATGCCTTGCGCCGTAAAATCTGTAGAGAGTTTTCAGTTTTTCGGGTGTCAGGATGGAGACGATCGTATCCTCGTTCTTCGCTTTTTTGACGTTTAAAATGTACCCTTGCACCTTGAAACACCGCCCTTCAGGTAGTTGTAACCACTTTTTTTGTAAAATCGCTTAATTTTGGAGTATTGTACCAAAGAACTCATAACGACAAAGGGTTTGGAATGGATCTATTAAGAGGCTTTAAAGACAACTGTGGATTCGGCCTGATTGCCAATATCGACAATCGTCCCAGCCACGCACTTTTGGAAGATGCGATTCATGCACTCGAGCGCATGATGCACCGTGGTGCGATCGCGGCGGACGGAAAGAGCGGCGACGGAAGCGGATTGCTGCTTTCGATGCCTGAAAAGTTTATGGCAAAAGTGGCCAAAGAGGCGGGCCATATCCTGCCTTCGCAGTATGCTGTGGCCCAGATTTTCTACAAAAATACCGAAAATATCAAAACATTCGAAGAGATGTGCGCGAAAAACGATCTGCGCATCCTCTTTACACGTGACGTGCCCATCAACACGGATGCACTGGGAAAGCTCGCCCTCGAGACGCTGCCTTCGATTACGCAGATCTTCGTCGCGCCCAACTCGCTGATGGCGACGAAACGGTTTGAAGCGCTGGTCTACCTGACACGCCGCGAAACGGAAAACGCGTTGCGTGAAGATGAAGATTTCTACATTCCAAGCTTCTCAAACAGGGTCATCAGCTACAAAGGGTTGGTGATGCCGACGCATATCAAAGCGTTCTATCCCGATCTGAACGATCCCGATTTCGAGATCAGTTTTTCGCTTTTCCATCAGCGCTTTTCGACCAACACGCTTCCTCAGTGGAAGCTGGCACAGCCTTTCCGGATGATTGCCCACAACGGTGAGATCAACTCGGTCGAAGCGAACCGTTTCAATGTCGAAGCCAAATGTGAATCGATCAAATCGGAAGTCTTCAGCGATGAAGAGATCAGGCGTCTTATGCCGCTGCTCCAGAAGGGTTCGAGTGACAGTGCCAGCCTCGACAACTTTTTCGAGTTTTTGCGTGTCAACGGGATGGATATCTTCAAAGCGGTCCGTGCCGTCATCCCCGCACCGTGGCAGAACGCGCCACATATGGACGCGAACCTTCGTGCTTTCTATGAGTATATGAGTACCTGCTTCGAAGCGTGGGACGGTCCTGCGGCGGTCAGTTTCACCGACGGGCGCTATATCGGATGTGTTCTCGATCGAAACGGCCTTCGCCCGGCCAAATATATCGTCACGAAAGACCGCCGCCTCATCATTTCGAGCGAATACGGTGTCGTCGACCTCGAAGACGAGAATGTGATCGAACGCGGCCGGCTGCAGTCTGGTGAGATGATCGGCTTGGATCTCAAATACGGCACGATTCTCAAGAACGAAGAGATCAACGAATATCTCAAAAGTTCACAACCCTATGCAGAATGGCTCAACGAACAGATGGTCTATCTGCAGGAGTATGTCGAAAAACCGTTCGACAATCTCGAACGCTACAATCTCGACCAGATGGTCGAAAAACAGCGCTACTTCAACATCACCCAGGAAGTGATCGACCAGATCATCGAACCGATGATCAAAGATGGCAAAGAGCCTACCGGATCGATGGGAGACGACACGCCGCTGGCGGCTTTTTCGAAAGTACAGCGCAGCTTTACCGATTTTTTCAAACAGAAATTCGCACAGGTGACCAACCCGCCGATCGACCCGATCCGCGAGAAGGTGGTGATGAGTATCAATACGGGTTTCGGCGAGATTCACAACATTCTCGACGAAGATCCCGATCATGCGCAGCGTCTCAAAACCACCTCCCCGATTTTGACCTTCGAAAAGCTCGAAGTGCTCAAGAGTTTCGGTGACGAGAAACATCCACGTTTCAAACCCTACTACAAAAACCGAACCTACAGCACCGCTTTCGAAGAGAACCTGAAAGGTAGTCTCGAAGACCTGGTCTACGATATCATCGAAGATGTCAAGAACGACGGCGTACGCATTGTCATACTCGACGACGAGCATGTCGATGAGAAGCGCAAGACGATTCCGATGGCGATGGCGGTCGGACGACTCAACTACGCGCTTCTGGATGCCGGTGTCCGCCATCTCGTGAGTATCGTCGCCGTGACGGGTGAAGTGATCGACTCCCACTCCACGGCGTGTCTGCTCGCCTATGGTGCCTCTGCAATCTATCCCTACATGCTCTATGCGACCGTCTACCGTCTATTGGGCAAGAAAGCGCTCAGCGACTACGAAATGCGCAACGAGTTCAAAAAGATCCATGCGGCACTGGGCGGGGGTATTTTGAAAATTATGTCGAAGATGGGTATTTCGACCGTCGCATCGTACCGAAACTCCGCACTCTTTGACGTTCTCGGACTTTCGACAGATATCGTTGAAGACTGTTTCAGAAACTCCCATGCACTGGTTCCGGGCCTTGGATACAGCGATATCGAGGCACGCATCGAGAAGTACCATAAAGACGCGTTCGAGCATGAGCATATTCGCAAACTCTTTCCGCTCAATGTCGGCGGATTCTATAAATATGTCGACGGCCAGGAGTATCACGATTTCGCACCGAACACGATCATGCAGATCCGTCAGGCCTCCATTACCGGAAAACGCGAAGATTTCAAGGTGCTCAAAAACATTATAGAAAATCGTGACAAGAAGATGATCCGCGACTTTTTCGAACTGAAGAGTGACCGGAAACCGATCAGTATCGACAAGGTCGAACCGGTCGAAGCGATCTTCAAACGATTCGCGAGTGCCGCGATGAGTCTGGGGTCGATTTCACCGGAAGCGCATGAGAGTATCGCTGAGGCGATGAACCGTATCGGTGCGCAGTCCAACAGCGGCGAGGGTGGTGAAGATGCTAGCCGCTTCGGAACCATCAAAAACTCAAAGATCAAACAGGTCGCGTCGGGGCGCTTCGGTGTGACGCCGGCGTACCTGCGAAGTGCCGAAGAGATCCAGATCAAAGTGGCGCAGGGTGCGAAACCGGGCGAGGGTGGACAGCTTCCGGGCCATAAAGTCACGGCACTCATCGCGCGCCTTCGCCATACGATGCCGGGCGTGACGCTCATCTCCCCGCCGCCGCATCACGACATCTACTCGATCGAAGACCTCGCACAGCTCATCTTCGACCTCAAGCAGGTCAACCCGGAAGCGACGATCACCGTCAAACTGGTTTCGACGGCAGGTGTCGGAACGATTGCGGCAGGTGTCGCGAAAGCGTATGCCGACAAGATCATCATCTCCGGCGGTGACGGCGGTACGGGTGCCGCGGCGCTTGGATCGATCAAGTTCGCCGGTAACCCGTGGGAGATCGGCCTGAGCGAAGCGCACAACGCGCTGAAAGCCAACCATCTGCGCCAGAATGTCCATCTTCAGACCGACGGTGGCCTGAAAACGGGAATGGATATTGTCAAAGCCGCACTTCTTGGTGCCGAGAGCTACGCCTTTGGAACCGGGGCATTGGCGATGGTCGGATGTAAGATGTTGCGTATCTGCCACCTGAACCGATGTTCCGTGGGGATCGCGACGCAAGAGCCGATGCTGCGCGAACATTTCGAAGGCAATGTGGAGCGCCTGGTGAACTACTTTACGCTGGTGGCCGAAGATGTCCGTGAGATCATGGCACAGCTCGGATACGAAACGCTCGAAGAGCTGGTCGGGCGAAGCGACCTTTTGAGTCTGATCGAAGACGATTTCGCGAAGAAGTTCGACTTCAGTTCGATTCTGATGCGTCTCGACGGCCCGGATACCTGCCAGGTCGAATCGAATGTTCCGTTCGATACCAACGAATTCGAAAAAGAGGTTCTCAAAGAGGCGTCGCCTGCGATCCAGAATCCGCAGAACAAGATAGTGATCAAGCGCAATATCTGTAACCTGAACCGAAGTTTCGGTGCACGTATCAGCGGTGAGATTGCCAAATACTACGGCGATACGGGCCTGCCGGACGATACGATTCATATCCAGCTCAAGGGGATTGCCGGACAATCGTTCGGTGCCTTCCTGATCAATGGTGTGACGCTGCGTATCGATGGTGTTGCAAACGACTATGTCGGCAAAGGAATGAACGGCGGTAAGATCGTCATTGCACCGTTGAACCAGGGTGAACTCTACTCGGCTGCGGGAAATACCTGCCTCTACGGGGCGACAGGCGGAAAACTCTTCGTCGCTGGAAACGTAGGGGAGCGCTTCGGTGTCCGTAACTCAGGGGCACTGGCCGTCGTCGAAGGGACCGGCGACCACGCGTGTGAATATATGACAGGTGGGGTTGTCGTCATTCTGGGACGTACCGGTGTCAACTTCGGTGCAGGTATGACGGGCGGCTTGGCTTTCGTTTACGATACAGAACATACGTTTGTCGAAAACGTCAACCAGGAACTGGTCGAAGCACACCGTATCGATACCGACGATACCGATGAGGCACGACACTATCTGAAGCGGCTTCTGAAAGAGTACTACAATGAAACGGGCAGCGTGAAAGCGAAGCGCATACTAGACAGCTTCCGCATGGAGATCCGCAATTTCTGGATGGTCCGTCCGAAAGAGCTGCGCAAAGTACCTTTGAATCTGGACGAGGGGGAGTAAGAGAGATGCAGAATTTTATATTTGTCGAACGAATCGACCCGAAAAAACGCAACGTGGTCGAGCGGATCAAGGATTTCCGCGAGATCTACGAAGTCTATAACCCGAACGAAGCTTCCGGCCAGTCCGAACGCTGTATTCAGTGCGGGGACCCGTACTGCCACAACAAGTGCCCGCTTCACAACTACATTCCGCAGTGGCTCAAAGCGGTGGCGGAAAAAGATCTCGAACTGGCGTTCAATCTCTCGAACGAGCCTTCGCCGTTCCCGGAAATCATGGGACGCATCTGTCCGCATGACCGTCTTTGCGAGGGAGACTGTACCCTCAACGACGGCTACGGAGCGATTACGATCGGGCCGATCGAAACCTTCATCAACGAAGAGGGTTTCAAAGCGGGAATGAAACCGAGATTTGCCGAAAAGAAGGTGGGTAAGAAGGTCGCTGTCATCGGTGCGGGACCGGCAGGCCTTTCGGCTGCGACCTACCTGCTGCGTGCCGGAATCGATGTCGAGGTTTTCGAACGCTCAGATCGCCCCGGAGGCCTTTTGACCTATGGAATCCCCGGGTTTAAACTCGACAAGAATGTCCTTTTCCGCCGTGTCAAGTGGATGGAAGAGGCAGGCTTGAAAATCTACTATGGCGTGGAGATCGGAAAAAACAAACCGTTCGACGAGTTGGCAAACAATTTCGATGCCGTCTTTATCGGTGTCGGAGCTACGAAACAGCGTCGTCCCGGAATACCGAACGAAAGTGCCAAAGGGTGCCTGATGGCGATGGATCTTCTGGTCAATGTTCAGAAGAAACAGTTTGGTGATCCGTATGATAAAAGCATTGAAGTGAAAGACAAACGTGTTGTCGTTATCGGAGGGGGCGATACAGCGATGGACTGTGTCCGAACATCTCTTCGCGAAGGTGCCAAAAACGTCACTTGTCTCTATCGACGTGATGCGAGAAATATGCCCGGATCACGCAAAGAGTATACCAATGCAAAAGAGGAGGGGGTCGAGTTTGTCTTCAACGCTGCTCCGAAACAGGTGCTTGTCAACGACGACGGAGAAGTGATCGGTATAGAGATGCTCAAGACGGCACTCGGAGAGCCCGATGAAAGCGGACGCCAGCGTCTCAAGGTGATCGAGGGAAGTGAATTCCGTGTCGATGCCGATGTCGTGATCTTCGCTTTGGGCTTCGATCCGGTTCCGTTCGAATTCCTTTCGGCCAACGGCATCGAAACCAACGAGTGGGGAGGGATTCTTATCGACGAGAATTTCGAAACGACGACAAAAGGGGTCTATGCCGGCGGTGACTGCCGGCGCGGAGCCGATCTGGTCGTTACGGCGGTGTACGACGGCCGTGAAGCGGCAAAGGCGATGATCAAGCGGCTGATCGGGGATTGATGACCGATTTTGTACGTGCAGCCATCGATGCGGCGAAGGAACTTTCCGATCTGTTGCAGGGCGGCTGGCGTACAGAGTACGCCGAATACGGTACGATCGGTGCAGGGGGCGACAAAACGGCAGGAATCGACACACTCGCCGAAAATCTCTATATCGAAAGGTTGTCGAAATTCGGCAAAATAGATTCGGAGGAGTGCGGGGTTGTGGGTTCCGGCGAAGCGACGGTCATTCTCGATCCGATCGACGGAAGCGAAAATGCGATCTCCGGACTTCCCTATTTCGGATCTTCCATTGCACTCGAAAGAGAAGGGAAGGTCGAAGAGGCGGTTGTCGTAAACCTTGCCAACGGCGATCTTTTTTTCAAGACGGAAAATGTTTTGATGCATGGGAAAGTGGGTCGGCCGGGATATCTTCCCGTCGAGACCAGAAGAGATGCGACGATCGGCATCTTCGAAAGGGCATACGCCAATCCGGAGTTGGCACTGGCACTTCTTTGGCAGAAACGAAAATTCAGATCGCCTGGTGCCGTAGCGCTTTCGCTTGCCTATGCCCACTATGTCGATTTTGTCATCTTCGCAGGTTCAAGGCGCCGCTACGACTTCGCCGCAGCGCTTTGGATGTGCGAAGGATTGGATATAATCGAAGAAGATGAACTTCTGATCATTGCAAAAAATCCTGAAACGGCCTCAAGTCTCCAGCGACTGGCCTACGGCAATAAGGAATCACAATGAATTTTGGCAATATTTTCAAAAGTATACGCAGAGAACACCCCAAACCGACCGAAGCACCGGCCCACTGGATCAAATGTCCCAAATGTCATGCACTGATGTACTACAAAGAGATCGAAGCGAACCATTATGTCTGCCCAAAATGCGGTTATCATATGCGCCTTTCGGCGGACCAGCGAATCAAACTCCTGGCAGACGAGGATAGCTTTATCGAGCACGATGCAGAGCTCGAGCCGGTCGATCCTCTGAAATTTGTCGATAAAAAGAGTTATAAAAAACGTCTCGAAGATGCGAAAAAGAAGACGGGCCGCACCTCTTCCGTGGTAAGCGGTTCATGCAGAATCGAGAATGAACCGGCCGAACTTGTCGTTTTCGATTTTGCCTTTATGGGCGGCAGCCTCGGTTCCGTCGAGGGAGAGAAGATCGTCCGTGCCGTCAATCGTGCGCTTGAAAAAAAGTGTGGTGTCGTTATCGTGAGTGCAAGCGGTGGGGCGAGAATGCAGGAGAGTACCTATTCGCTGATGCAGATGGCGAAAACGAGTGCTGCGCTGGCGAAGCTCGACGATGCGAAACTTCCCTTTATCTCGATTTTGACCGATCCTACGATGGGTGGTGTCTCGGCATCATTCGCCATGCTCGGTGATGTCATCATCGCTGAACCCGATGCTCTGATCGGTTTTGCGGGACAGCGTGTCATCAAACAGACGATCGGTGCCGATCTTCCGGAAGGATTCCAGCGTTCCGAATTTCTTCTCGAACACGGGCTCATCGACAAAGTGGTTCCCCGGCGCATTCTGAAAGAGACGGTTGGAAATCTGCTCAAACTCTTCAATAAAGAAGGTGCGTGAGAGTTTACGCGCTTTTGGATGAAAGTTCGTTGCAGGCGCACGGTTGGAGCGTCGAACGTTTTGTTCGGCGTGCGATTGCAGCAGGAGCCGATATCATTCAGTATCGTAACAAGTCGGGCGATATCGGATCGATCGAGAAACGGCTGCGCACCATCGCCTCTCTTTTTGACGGAAGATTGATCGTCAACGATCATCCCGAACTGGCCTATTTGTGCGAAGGTGTGCATATTGGACAGGAAGATCTACGGCGTTATGGCGCCAACCCGAAAGAGGCGGTCGCAACATTGAGAGAGATCCTCGGCCAAAACCGATGGATCGGCCTTTCGACCCATAACGAAGAGGAGATTGCAACCGCCAATCGACTCGAGCTCGACTATATCGGGCTTGGCGCATGCCGCACCACCTCCACCAAAAGCGACGCCAACGTTCTCGGATGCGAAAAGATTTCGGAAATGGCCGCCTCTTCACGCCATCCGGTCGCCGCCATCGGCGGTGTACGGCTTGACGACTATCTTCCCAATGTCACATGGCTGGTGGTCGGGAGTGCGCTTTATGAAGATTAATGTCGTCGCGATCGCAAAACCCGAGCGGGACTGTTATTCGGAACTTTGTGACCATTTTATAAAAATGTCGAAACGTTACGCTGTCGTGACCGAAAACGATCTCTTCAATGCAAAAGTCACAAGAGCGCAGGAGAGCGGAAAAGATCCTGCCCGGAAACTCTATGCGGAGCTTTTTTCTCCATGGATGGAACGCGGCTATACGATCGCCCTGGACCCTTCGGCAAAAGAGATGCCAAGCGAAGAGTTCGCCGGACTGATCGCCGACAAGTCCGAAGCGACTTTTTTTATCGGTGGAGCTTACGGGCATGGCAGGGAGTTCCTGCAAAAATGCGATAAAGTCGTCAGTCTATCCAAGCTGACGATGAGTCATAAGATCGCCAAAGTGGTACTTTTCGAGCAGATCTATCGGGCCTTGACGATCAATCACAATCATCCCTACCATAAATAAAAGCGGTATAAATGAAAAATTTAAGGCAATTTCGATAGAATTCATTAATTTTTATCAAGGAGTAGGGTTTGAGGGAGAACGATATCAGGTACTTCAAGCATATGCTTGAAGAGCGCCGGGCTCAGATACTGAAAAATATCAGCGGAAGTTCGAAAGAGCTGGACGAACTTCATCGCAATCACGACGTGATGGATGAAGGCGATTTCGCTTCGGTATCGACGGATAACATGATCAACGAGGAGATTCTTTCGGCACAGCAAAGAGAGCTGGAAGAGATCGACGAGGCGTTGGCAAAAATCCAGCACGGCACCTTCGGCGTCTGTGAAATGTGCGAGGAGCCGATCGGTATGCAGAGACTCAAGGTCAAGCCTTTTGCGAAGTACTGCATCACATGCAGGCAAATCGCGGAAAAAAGTCCTGCATAAGCGAGGATAAGAAGGAGAATAATCATGCATCTGAAACGTTACACGCTGGCTTCTATCTTTTTGATTGCCGCAGTGGGCATCTATGTCTACAAAGTGGTCTCACCGGGTACCTACAGCCTCGAGTTGCTGGGTGTGAACGTCTCGCTGCCGATTGCGGTATGGATCGTCATACCGATGATTCTTCTCTATCTGGCATCATTTTTCCATATGCTCTATTACGGATTCAAGGGTTATCTGAGCAAAAAACGTATCGCCCGTGATATCCACAAACTCGCCGATGCGCTCTACTGGGATATTCTCAAATCTCCCAAGAAGCACAATTATACCGACAAAGAGATCCGGAAAATCGGAGTCGTTCTTGATACGGGATGCGACGATTTTACAAAAGTGGATAAAAAAAGATGCAATGAGCATATCCGCGATGCGATCGATCTGATTATCGCGATCAAGCATGGAGAATTCGTGGACCTCAAAAAGATGGGACTCGAAAAGTCCAATCCGTATGTCATCCAGAACTGGCTCAACTTTCTCAAGCATGAGCCGGAGCGGGCCGAAGAGATTCTTCGCAAATCGGAATCTTACGATCCAAAAGTCGTCCATGAAGCGATCCGCCTTTTTGTCGAAAAGGCGAATGAGCAGCAGCTCGAGAAGTATGCGCAGTTTGTCGATATGGGTGTCCTGATGCATCTGCTCGATACGATGGAGGCTCGGGAAGAGAAAGAGCGTATTTCGCTCAATATGATTGAAAAACTGTTGACACGGAACAATCCTACAGATTGCGATTATCTGCTGATTTCTCGCAAACTCAGCAAACTCTATACGCCGCACGAACTTCTGGCTCTATTCGAAAAGCTTGTGGCACAGGATGAAAAAGTATTCAAAGCCTACATCTTTACATTGATCGAATTCGAAATGCTCGACAAGGCGAACGAACTGCTCGAAGATACGCAGCGCGGGGAGTATCTGGATTTTAAAGCCTTTCTGGATCTGCGCAGGGCGGGCAAGCACTATCCGATCGACTTGCTTCTGCAACAGTGTTAAGGATAGGATGAAACCTCTTCTGGATTTTTCAAAGCCTCTCTACGTTCTGGCTCCGTTGGCGGGGTTGACCGACCTTCCGTTTCGCAGTGTGGTCAAAAGGTTCGGTGCCGATCTGACCGTCAGCGAAATGATCAGTTCGAACGCATTGGTGCACAACAGCAAAAAGAGTCTCAAGATGATCGAAAAGAGTCCCCTCGAGAGACCCTATTCGGTTCAGATCGCTGGAGCGGAGGAGTCGATTGTCAAAGGGGCTGTCGAGATTCTCAACACCATTGACGGGATCGATATCGTCGATCTCAACTGCGGTTGCCCGGTCCCCAAGATCGTTTCACATGGGTCGGGAAGTTCTCTGCTGCAGGACTTGGAGAAGATGGGGAATATCATCCGGACGATCAAGGAGACTTCGAACAAGCCGCTTACGAGTGTCAAGATACGAATCGGTTTTCAGGAGAAACGGCCGGTCGAAATCGCCAAAGTGTGTGAGGCAAGCGGTGCCGATTTCATCGCCGTGCATGGGCGGACACGTGCAGGAAAATTCAAAAGCGAGGTCGATTACGACGCGATCCGGCAGATCAAAGAGGCGGTTTCGATTCCCGTTATCGCCAATGGCGATATCACGAGTTATGCAAAGGCGCAGTGGGTTCTGGAGTTCACCGGAGCCGATGGTGTGATGATCGGCCGTGGAGCCGTTGGGAATCCTTGGATATTCTATCAGCTCAAACATGGCGAAAAAGAGATCGATCCAGGGCTGAAGCGCAAGATCATCCTCGAACATTTCGACCAGATGATAAAATTTTACGGAGACTACGGTGCCGTACTGTTCCGCAAACACCTGCACACTTACTCCAAAGCGGGCTACAAAGGCGCTTCGGAGTTCAGAGACAAAGTCAACCGCATTTCGGAGCCAAGCGAAATGCGGGAACTGGTCGAAACTTTCTTCAACCCATCAAATCTCCTGATTCACTGACGGTACGCAGATGCACCACCATCCATCCGTCGTTTAGAGGTGTTCCTCTTTGCTTGCGTTGGCTTTGAACGCTTCGTAGGCATCGGGATGGTTCTCTTTCAAAAAGTTATCGAGCTGTTTTTTGTTGGCTTCGAACATCTGAGAAAATGTATCGGCATCTTCGATCTTACCCTCGACAAACGTATCGAGAAGCAGGTTACTGTTGCCGACGACCATCAGATACTGTTTGCCGCCGAATTCGAGCAGAAGGAGCCTGTTGTGGGGGTCCAGTACTTTTTGATAGCGAACGACCGCCTCTTCGGGCAGATTTCCAGGCAGCCCGGCTTTGGGCATCAGCCAGCCGCTCTTTCCCGAAAGTGTGCCGGTGCTGCGTTTTTTGACGATCCACAAAACGATTAGCAGAAGCAAAAGAATGGCCAAAACACTCCAGTATCGCCAACCGGGAAGTGTCTGTGAAGATTGAAGTGTGTTGAGCGGTTTTGCCGTTTTGGGCCTATCCGATATCGCTGCGGCCGGCAAAGCGGAGAGACTTTTCGACGATTCGGCTGTGGGTGTTATGCGAAGCCTCAGGCCGAATCCGTCGATCGTTTTGGATGCCTCGACTTGAAGAGGCTTCTGCAGAGGAACGATCTTTATCAGTGCCGTATGCGGGCCCGATTTGATGAGTGCGATCGATTCGACGAAACTGTTTTGAACATTTTCCCGAAACGGTTTTTGAACCTCGATTCCGTTTAGAAGGATATCGATCGTTCCGTCCGATTCTCTTTTTTTCTTTATAGTACCCGAGAAAGGGGTATCGAACGAAAGCATGAGATCGATACGGTTGTTACGCTCGTAGAGGTTTTCGTTCAGCAAAAGAGCACCGACGGCGGAGTGGATGAGAAGAATGATCAGTAAAAAGATCCGCATGGTCACTTCTCTTTCGAAAGGTAATAGATAACGGCATCCGCATCGAGAATTTCGTTGATTCGGATCGCCAGGTTCTGTTCGTATACCATCACTTCCCCTTTTCCGATAATCCTTCCGTTGACATAGGTTTCGACACTCTCTCCCGCAGGCTTCTGAAGATCGATGACCGATCCGACGTTGAGGTGGAGAATATCGTTCAATGTCAGTTCCGTCTCCCCAAGATAGGATGTGATCTCCACCTCGATATCGAGAAGCCGTTCGAAATCGAAGAGCTTGATCTCTTTCTCCTCTTTTCCATTTTTTTCCGCTTCACCCATTCAGACCCTTTATCTGCAGCGCAACGCATTGATTTTCGAATTCGTACAGCAGCGTACGATCTGACTGTTCCAATGGTTTTATGCCCGAAAATCTGGGTGTCTCGATCGAATATGGAAGGTTTTTGTCACTGGCGGCCATCTTCGCATGGCCCACAATGAAATTTGCCAGCTCCGATGTGAGGTCCCGAAGTGTCTCTTCATCGGGATCCTCCTCGAACAGCAACAGATTCGCCAATCTTCTCAGGATGGGCTTCTGAACCCAGACAGCGGCCGAAAAGCTCTCTCTTCCGTCACTGAACGGTATTTCTGCCGTATAACCATCTTCCGCCGGTGGAGCTTCGCAAGGCTGAAGCTCGAGTCCGAAGGTTTGGCTGAAAACTTCCATCATCGCAGTTTGCAATAGTTCGTTCAAGCGTGCCCTTTTCATTCGTCAGTTTATAATCGCAGGAAATCTATTGATTATAGGATAAAAATTTTAAATTACGCATTAATGGTATAAGCCGATTCAAGCCGATTTCAGTATAATAGGCGACTTTTTCCAGAGGGTGCACATGGAGATTTTGCTTGTCATTGTAGGCGTTGTCATCGGGGGAATGTCCGGATTTTTCGGTATTGGCGGAGGTACGATGCTCGTACCGGCACTCATCATGCTTGGGTTCGACATCAAAACCGCCATCGGAATTTCGGTGATGCAGATGGTCTTCAGCTCACTTTATGGCTCCTGGCTCAACCACAAAAAGGGACATCTCAATCTCAAAGAGGGGCTCGTCCTTGGGCTCGGCGGTTTTGCAGGAGCGCTCGGAAGCGGATGGCTCGTCAAGACGGTTCCCGAAATCGTGCTCGAGGTCGCTTTCGTCGGTGTCGTGGGCTTTGCGCTCTACCGTTTCTTCAAAGCGCCGGCACATGTCGATGTCGAAGCCGGGCACGATCTCTCGCCTTCCATTCTCGTGAGTGTCGGTGCCGTGATAGGACTTTTCGCCATCTCGATGGGAATCGGCGGATCGATCCTTCTGACGCCGATACTGGTGGGGTTTTTACACTATCCGCTGAAAAAGGCGGTCTCTGCAGGCCTCTTTTTCGTCGTTTTTTCGTCGGTCTCCGGTTTCATCAGCCTCTCCATCGCCGGACAGATCGACTACTGGCACGGCTTTTTGATCGGTGTCGCATCTCTTTTCGGTGTGCAGGCGGGGATCTGGCTGGCCGGAAAGACCGGAAACAAGAAGCACAAGAACGCGCTGATCGTTCTCTATGTGATCATCCTCGTACTGATGATGAAGAAACTTCTTGGGCTTTGAGCCTTGACCTTAAACGAAACTTATGGTATACCGTACGCAAAAATGAATGCAGGAGCATGCGCCATTGGATAAGATAAAAATTTTCGGGGCGAGGGAGAACAACCTCAAATCAATCAATCTTGAGATACCGAAAAACAAACTGGTCGTCTTTACAGGCCTCAGCGGCAGCGGAAAGAGTACGCTGGCGTTCGATACCCTCTATGCCGAAGGGCAGCGTCGCTACATCGAGTCGCTTTCGTCGTACGCGAGACAGTTTCTGGACCGAGTCGGCAAGCCGGACGTCGACAAGATAGAGGGGCTGACACCCGCTATTGCGATCGATCAGAAGACCACCTCCAAAAACCCGCGCTCGACGGTGGGAACCATCACCGAAATCTACGACTACCTGCGTCTTCTTTTCGCCCGTGTGGGCAAGCAGTACTGCCATCTATGCGGCCGTCCCATTTCGCAGATGAGCGCAAGCGACATTATCGACCAGGTACTGAAACTCCCCGAAGGGGCGAAGCTGGTGATCATGGCACCGCTGGTGCGCGAAAAGAAGGGAACTTTCGCCGATCTCGTCGAGTCGCTTCGCCACAAGGGATACGTGCGTGCCCACATCGACGGTGTGATGGTTCGACTGGACGAGGATGTGGAACTTTCCAAAACCAAAAAACATACGATCAAAGCGGTGATCGACCGCGTGGCCGTCAAGGAGGGGTCCAAAGAGCGGATCGCACAGGACATAGAAAAAGCGCTGAACGAGAGCTACGGCGAAGTCGAGATCGAAGTGCTCAACCACGAGGAGATGGATACGCCGCCACTGATTCACTACAGTGAGCATCTGGCATGTTTTCACTGCAAAGTGAGTTTCGATCCCCTCGAGCCCCTGAGCTTTTCGTTCAACTCCCCCAAGGGAGCCTGTCCGACCTGTGACGGCCTGGGGCTTCGCTATACACTCGACCTGAGCCGTGTGATAGATCCGCATCTGAGCATCGGCGAAGGAGCCGTCAAGACGCTCTACGGTTTCAACAAGGGATACTATTTCGGGTTTCTCAAAGCCTTCTGCGAAACGGTCGGGATCGACATCGACACCCCTTACGAGGAGCTCGAGCCGCATCAGCAGAAGCAGATTCTCTACGGCACGCCGGACAAAGTGAAGTTCACCTGGAAACGCCACCGTCTCGAGCGGGTCTGGCCCGGCATCGTCAAAATCTCCTACGACATGCTCAAAGACGACAAGGAGTTTGGCGACTATATGACCGAGAAGGTGTGTGACAGCTGTGGCGGCCACCGTTTGAAGCCGGAATCGCTGGCCGTTCGTGTCGGTGGCAAGACGATCGCGGAGATCATCGACATGCCGATTGAAGCGTGTTACGACTTTTTCCACGAAGAAGCGAGTTTCGCCGACCTGAGCGAGCAGCAGCGGATGATCGCCGCACCGATTCTCAAAGAGATTCAAGAACGCCTCTTCTTTCTTTACGACGTCGGGCTCGGGTATCTGACGCTCGGACGGGATGCCAGGACCATCAGCGGCGGCGAGGCGCAGCGTATTCGCATCGCAAGCCAGATCGGAAGTGGACTGACGGGGGTGATGTATGTGCTGGACGAACCGAGTATCGGGCTACACGAGCGCGACACCCAGAAGCTCATCCGTACGCTCAAGTCGTTACAGCAGAAGGGCAACAGCGTTATCGTCGTCGAGCATGACAAGGAGACGATCGAAGCGGCCGACTTCATCGTCGACATCGGGCCTGGTGCCGGAAAATTCGGTGGGGAGATCATCTTCGCCGGGACGCTCGAAGCGCTGCGAAAAGCCGATACGCTGACGGCACAGTACCTGACCGGGCGCAAGAAGATCGAATATTTCCACCGCAGGCCCCAGAAGGAGTGGCTCGAGATCAAAAACGTAACGATCAACAATATCGAAAACCTCAAGGCGTCGATTCCGTTGCGCAACTTCGTCTGTATCACGGGTGTCAGCGGCAGCGGGAAGAGCTCTTTGATTCTGCAGACACTCCTGCCGACGGCCAAAGAGATTCTCAACCGTGCCAAGAAGGTGCACAAAGTCGATGGGGTGGAGATTGTGGGGCTCGAGAACCTCGACAAGGTGATCTACCTCGACCAGAGTCCCATTGGCCGTACGCCACGCTCCAATCCCGCCACCTATACCGGTGTGATGGATGAGATCCGTCAGCTCTTCGTCAAGACCAAAGAGGCCCAGATCCGCGGCTACAAGCCGGGACGTTTCAGCTTCAATGTCAAAGGGGGGCGCTGTGAGAAGTGCCAGGGGGAAGGGGAGATCAAGATCGAGATGCACTTTCTGCCCGACATCATGGTCAAATGCGACGCCTGCAAGGGCAAGCGCTACAATCCTCAGACGCTGGAGATCACCTACAAGGGAAAAAACATCGCCGACGTGCTGGCGATGAGCGTCGACGAGGCGCTTCATTTTTTCGAGCATATCCCGAAGATCTTCACCAAGCTCAAGACGCTGCAGGATGTCGGGCTCGGCTACATCACGCTGGGGCAAAACGCTGTAACGCTCTCGGGCGGAGAGGCACAGCGCATCAAGCTCGCCAAAGAGCTAAGCCGCCGCGATACGGGCAATACCCTCTACATTCTCGACGAACCGACGACGGGGCTGCACTTCGCCGATGTCGACCGCCTGACGAAGGTGCTGCACCATTTGACCGATCTCGGCAACAGTGTGCTGGTGATCGAACATAACCTCGATATGGTCAAAAATGCCGACTATATCATCGATATGGGACCAGAAGGGGGGAACAAAGGGGGTCGGATCGTTGCAACCGGAACACCGGAAGAGGTTGCGAAAAACCATAAAAAAAGCGGTAGTTATACCGGAGAGTTTCTCGCCAAGGAGCTTGGGCTTCGAGCCGGCTCGACGAAGCGATCGTGAAAATTCACTGGAGCGGCGAGGTTTTTTCCTCAAAGCATGGTTTTCGGGCGACAGTTTCAATGGCATCTTGGTTGTTTATGCTACAATAACAAGACAATACAGAATTTAAAATTTTCGGGTTCCGGGCCGGTCAACCCTTACGAAAGTGAAAGTTATGGCTGCAAAAAGAACGAAATTTTACAAATCGATGCCCAAATACAAAGAGCTGATGTATGAAAATCACGGAGATTTTCTGCATCAACAGCTCACGGTTGCCGATCTTGTCGGCGGTGATCCGAAATACGCCTATATCAAAGCCGCAATCTATTTTACCTTCGCACCCTATGTCACCGGGACGATCGTCATGCTTGCAATTACGGCGAAGGGGAGTTTGAGCGATCTTTTCACCGTGATCGCAAAAGGCGACGTGATCGGGTTTTTCATGATGTGGGCGATCGGTTACGAAGTACTCGCTTCGATGTTTCTTGCCTGGGCGATCTATGCCATTTTCTCCTTCAACCGTGAACAGGCCAAAAAGAAGGCCAAGCGCCGCTCACGTTCGGAAAGTGTCAAATTCGGCTCCTGAGGGGGAGGCGTTTAAACTCCGATTTGTTATACTGAACCACTTCCAAAAACATCCCAATTTTTTAAGGCAGATCTATGATGAATTCTCAATTGGTTCAACGGATAAGTTCGCTTCCTCCGCTTCCCCAGACGGTTGTGGAGATCGAAAAGGCCTATCTCGATCCCAATGTAAGCAGTAAAAAGATCGCCACGATCGTCGAAAAAGATCCGATGGTCGTCGCCGATCTGTTGAAACTTCTCAATTCTGCGTTTTACGGCCTACGCAAAGAGATCACCAGTGTAGAACAGGCGGTCTCTCTTCTGGGCATGCGGAGCGTCAAAGATCTCGTCATCAACCTTTCGGTACGGAATATGCTGCGTACCAATCTCGACCCCTATGGTATGAGCAGCGAAACGTTTGCGAAAATTTCGCAGTTCCAAAGCATGCTGGCGGAACGATGGATGACCCGGATCAATCCTTCCAAAGCGGAACGTATCAGACTCCTGGCGCTTTTGCAGGAGATCGGGAAGATCGTCATTTCCGACGAATTGCTCAGAGAAGGGGAAGATGCCCCATTCAAGGCCGAACTGGAAGCGGGTTGGGATATTCGCGAAATCGAAAGAAACTATATCGATGCGACGACTGCCGAAGTGAGTGCGGCGATGCTTCTGCATTGGGATTTCGATCCGTACTTCTCCGATCTTATCCGGTGGTCCGATATGCCGAACCAGGCCGATGGGGATGCGAAAGAGGACACGTGGGTATTGCGGATCGCATCGGAAGCTGTCAATGTACGGGATCCGCTGGGTGAGAAAAGCCGAAAGCGGGCTTTGAACCTGGCGCTCAAGGCGGGATTGCCCGAAGCGGAACTCGCTTCCATACTGAACGACTTGAATGAATGGTGGAACCGATAGCCGTATGAAGACACTGACCGTTATCGATACCTTTGGCTTCTTTTTCAGAAGCTTCTACGCCCTTCCTCCACTCAAAAACTCCGAAGGTTTTCCCACCGGCCTGTTGACCGGTTTCGCAAATCTGATCCACAATCTCGAAAAAGAGTACCCGACCGACTATCTGCTTTTCGCGCTCGATGCACCGGGCCCCAGTTTCCGTCAAAAGATCGACCCGAACTACAAAGCGCAGCGTCCCGAAGCGCCGCCTGAGCTGAAACAGCAGCTTCCCGTGGCGATCGAGTGGATCGAGAAAATGGGGCTGAGCAAACTGAGCCTGGAAGGTTACGAAGCGGATGACGTTATCGCTTCGATGGTCAAGTGTGCCAAAGAACAGGGGATCAGAGTGCGCATCGTAAGCCACGACAAAGATCTCTACCAGCTCATCGACGACGGGCGTGTCGTTCTCTTCGACCCGATAAAAAAAGTGGAGATCGACGAAGATGCCTGTGTGCAGAAATATGGAATCCATCCGAAACAGTTCACCGATTACCAGGCGCTGATCGGGGACAGTTCGGACAATGTACCGGGTGTACCGGGGATCGGTCCGAAAACAGCCGTCAAGCTGCTGACGCAGTTTGGCACGCTCGACGGGATCTACGACCATATCGATGAGGTGAAGCCGGATCGGATCAGAAATCTTCTGATCGAGCACAAAGCGGACGCCTACCGCAGCAGGGAGCTGGTGACGCTTCGGGACGACATTTTCGATAACTGCGATCTGACTGCGTTCAGAATGCCACCGAGCGATCCGCTGCTCAAGATCAGGGATGAACTAAAGCGGTATGAACTTCGCAATATTCTGCGGCGTCTCGGGAAAGAGACGGGGGAAACTTCGGCACCGGTGAAGAGGGAAAGGCAGAGCTTCGAGGCCGTTTTGATCGACGATGCCGGGAAGCTTTTCGAAATTCTGGAGGGGATCGACGACGAAACTCCCGTGGCGATCGATACCGAAACGGATGCGCTCGACACCAAAAGCGCCGCACTGGTCGGCTTCAGCTTCTGTTTCGACGAATCGAAAGCCTACTACGTTCCGATCGCACACAATTATCTCGGCGTCGGTCGGCAGATCGCACTGAGCGATGCGAAAAGAGCGTTCGAAATCCTCCTGAAAAAGCGTTTTTTCGGCCACAATATGAAGTTCGACCTGGGACTTGTGTATCAGGTTTTCGGATTCGATGAAGTGGAGCCGTTCGCCGACACGATGCTGCTGGCGTGGCTTGTCGATCCGGAAGGTGCCGTCGGACTCGATCGTCTGGCGCTGCGTTATTTCGACCACGACATGGTCGCATTCAAAGATACGGTTAAAAAGGGAGAGAACTTCAGCACCGTTCCGATCGAGTCGGCGACGGAATATGCAGCTGAAGATGCCTGGATGAGTTACAGGCTCTACTTCAAACTGACCGAAATGCTTCGACTCCAGGGAGCGGAACATCTGATCGAAGAGGCGCACAAAGTGGAGTATCCCTTCGTCAACCTTCTCATCTGCATGGAGCGGCACGGCATCGCGATCGACATCGCAAGGTTCGAAGAACTGAAAGAGGAGATATCCGAGCGTCTCGGGAGCCTGACGTCACAGATCTACCTTCTGGCGGGCCGCGAGTTCAACATCAACTCTCCCAAACAGCTGGGAGAGATTCTCTTCGCCCATCTTGGGCTTCCGGGCGGGAAAAAGACCAAATCCGGCGGTTACAGCACCAACGAGAAGGTCCTTGATACGCTCAAAGGGGAACACCCGATCATCGAGAAAATTCTCGACTATCGCGAACTTCACAAACTGATGAGCACCTACATCGATCCGCTGTTGAAACTGGGACGGAAAGATCCGAAACACCGGATCTACACTTCGTTCATCCAGACGGGTACGGCGACCGGGCGTCTGAGCAGCAAAAATCCGAATCTTCAGAACATTCCGGTGAAGACGGAAGAGGGCAGGCGCATTCGCGAGGGGTTTGTCGCCAGTGAGGGGTATCTGCTGGCAGGCATCGACTATTCGCAGATCGAACTCCGTTTTCTGGCGCACTTTTCCGGTGACCCGGTCTTGACGGAAGCGTTTCGGCAGAACAAAGATATCCATATGGAGACGGCGGTCAAACTTTTCGGGGCAGAAGAGGCGCAAGCGAAGCGAAATATCGCCAAAACGGTCAACTTCGGCCTGCTCTATGGAATGGGAAGCCGCAAACTGGCCCAGACGCTGGGTATTTCCACCAAGGAGGCCAAAGCGATCATCGAAAACTACTTCGCGTCGTTCCCGACCGTCAAGGCATATCTCGAATCGATCGAAGCGAAGGCGAAGGAGCAGGGGTATGTCGAAACCCTTCTGGGACGCCGGCGATATTTCGATTTCGAACATGCAAACGCCATGCAGCTGGCCGCCTATCTTCGCGAAGCGGGAAATACCGTTTTTCAGGGGAGTACAGCCGACCTGATCAAAATGGCAATGCTGAATATCCATCGGGTAATCAAAGAGGAATCGCTCGATGCCGCGATTCTGCTCCAGATTCATGATGAATTAATTTTCGAGATAAAATCGGATGATGCGGAAGCGTTGGCCGGCAGATTTTCCAAAATGATGGAGGAGACGGTAACCCTCGATGTGCCCTTGAAAACGAGTATCAACATCGGGTACCGTTGGAGTGAGCTGAAGTGAAACTTGTTTCGACAGTTTAAATACACACTTTACCCGACAACCTCTTCAATTACGCTACTATAACGGCATTATTAATGGATATCCCACGCTTTGAAGGGTGTCCAAATGCCGGAGTCCGCTTATGAAAAAACTCTCTGATTACATTCTCTCGATGCATAGCGCCATCGTAATGATGCTGATATTCGCCTTTTCGATCGGCACCGCTACCTTCATCGAAAACGATTATGGAACCCAAACGGCCAAAGCACTGGTTTATAACGCCCGATGGTTCGAGTTTCTTCTGCTTCTGCTCACGGTCAACCTTGTCTCCAATATCGTCCGCTACCGTATGTGGCGACCCGGCAAACGCCTTGTCTTTCTCTTTCATGCCGCCTTCATCGTCATACTGGTCGGTGCCGGAATTACCCGCTATTTCGGTTTCGAAGGGATTATGCATATCCGTGAAGGTGCGGCAAGCAACGAAATCATAAGTGACCGGACCTACCTCCAGATCGATGCGGCCAAAGAGGGAAAACACCTCGTTTACGCCAAACCGGTACTCTTTTCGAAAATCGGAAGCAACCGGATGCTTCAGGATATACGGCTCGACAAAGAGACATTGACGCTCGAAGTGCTGCGATACATTCCCAACGCGGCTGAAAAGATTGTCGTGGACGAGAAGGGCGGCCCGGTCATTTCCATGATGATCGCATCGGGAGAGAAGCCGCAGCAGGTGATACTCAAGGCGGGAGAGAGCTATGAGACTCCGGCGTTCGTCATCGCCTTCGAAGCGGCTGTTCAGAGCGACAAGCCCGTTATCGAAATTCGAATGGAAAAGGGAGAACTCAAAGCCAAACTCCCCTTCGCACTGCAGTATCTGAAGATGAGTGACCGAAGTTCCGGCATGGTGAGCCAGGGAGAACATGAACTGCAGACCCGCCATCTCTACAGCGGTTCCGGTGTCAATTTTGTCATCAAAGAGGCGCTTCCGCACGCAAAAGTGATTATCGCCAGCAGTGAAGCCAAGGCGGGCGCTCCGATGATGCGCAGTTCGCTCGATGCGGTGGAGTTGAAACTGAAGCTCGGCAAAGATTCAAAAATCGTGACCGTTTACGGCAGCAAAGGCCAACCGGGAGAAGAGGTGCACGTTTCGCTCGATGGATGGGATATCGCCGTCAGTTACGGTTCCAGAATCATCAAACTCCCTTTTTCCCTCAAACTGGTCGATTTTCAGCTCGAACGCTATCCCGGTTCGATGAGCCCCTCCTCGTATGCGAGCGAAGTGGTTGTCGTCGATCCGGAAAAAAAGGTCGAGATGCCGTTTAGAATCTATATGAACCATGTCCTCGACTATCGCGGTTATCGATTTTTCCAGTCCTCTTACGACATGGACGAAAAAGGAACCATCTTGTCCGTCAATCACGATCCCGGCACCTGGCCGACCTATCTTGGCTATCTGATGCTCGCAATCGGTATGTTCGGTTCGATGCTCACCTATTCGAGCCGATTCCAGACGCTTATGCGCCGGGCTCGCGACCTTCAGAAACTTGCCAGAAAATGTGCCCCGCTTTTCGCGGTGTTTGCCTTTGGATGGATGCTTCCGACACCGATGCATGCCGATGAAACCGCCCAGAAGTACAATCTTCCGGTTATTCAAAAAGCGCACGCCGAGCAATTCGGCGGCTTGCTCGTACAGGACAATGGGGGACGTATCGAACCGATCGATACACTGGCGCGTGAAGTGCTGCGCAAGGTGACGCGCAAAGAGGAGCGTTTCGGTCTGGATGCGGACCAGATATTCCTGGGAATGATTATCCGCCCGGAACAGTGGCAGAAAGTTCCTATGGTCAAGATTTCGCTTCCGGGGATTAACAAGATTCTCGGTATCGATTCGAAAGCCAAATATGCCGCATTCGATGATTTTTTCGATTTTTCGAAAAAGGAGAGTTACAAGCTCGGGAAAATGGTTGAAGAGATCACGCGTAAGCGGCCGGCAGAGCGTAGTACGCTCGACAAGGAGATCCTGAAAGTGGATGAGCGGGTCAATGTCATGTATATGACTTTTACCGGATCGCTTTTGAGAATTTTTCCAAACCCCAAAGACAAGACAGGCCGTTGGTACGCTCCGCTCGATGCGATCAAGCACTTCGACGAGAAGAGTGGCCAGTTCGTTCAGGCGATTCTGGCGAGCTATTTCAGCAATATCGACAGCGCATTGAAGGACGGCGACTGGAAGAAAGCGGACAAAGCACTCGAGGTGATCAAACAGTATCAGCAGTTTTACGGTGCGGCGATAATCCCCACGGAAGGACGGATCGAAGCGGAACTCTGGATGAACAAAAACAAGCCGTTCCAGAAGCTCATACCTCTTTATCTCGGTATCGGCTTCATACTTCTGATGCTTTCGATCTACCACATCATCAAGCCGAAATTCAACCTCAAATGGCCGGTGCGCATTGCGATGGCGCTGCTGATTTTCGGATTTTTCGTGCATACGTTCGGATTGGGACTGCGATGGTATATCTCCGGCCATGCCCCATGGAGCAACGGATATGAGTCGATGCTCTACATCGCATGGGCGACACTGCTGGCCGGGTTTATCTTCTCCAAAAAGTCACCGATTACGTTGGCTGCGACGGGAATCCTTTCCGGTCTCATCCTTTTTGTCGCACATCTGAACTGGCTCGACCCGGAGATCACCAACCTCGTGCCTGTGCTCAAATCCTACTGGCTGATGATCCATGTATCGCTGATTACCGCCAGTTACGGCTTTTTGGGCCTTGGTGCCCTTCTGGCTTTCATTACGCTCTGGCTCTATATCATCAAGCACGGCGAAAACCGTGCCGACATCGAATACTCGATTCGTGAACTGACCCATATCAACGAAATGAGCCTTATCTTCGGCCTCGCCTTGCTGACGGTCGGTAACTTCCTGGGTGGGGTCTGGGCGAACGAAAGCTGGGGGCGCTACTGGGGATGGGATCCGAAAGAGACATGGGCCCTCGTGACGATTCTTGTCTACGCCGTCGTTATCCATATCCGCTTCGTCAAGTCGATGCGCGGCGTCTTCGCTTTCAATGTCGCATCTTTGCTGGCATTCAGCTCTGTCGTCATGACCTACTTCGGCGTCAACTACTATCTCTCGGGAATGCACTCTTACGCCAAAGGCGACCCGGTGCCGATCCCGACGTTTGTCTATTATGTGATTGGTGTGGTGGTCGTTACGATCGTGCTGGCGTACCGAAAACGTGAACTGCTGCCGCTGAACAAAGCGAACAAATAGAATCGTGAAGGACCGGAGGAGTGGGTTCCGGTCCGATGAGAATGAAGCTTCCATCCCAGGCGGAATGGAAAAAAATCTACTTTTTAAACCATCCCTTGATTTTCTCGAAAGCCGACTCGAAGATACTCTCATGGGGCTTTGACTCGATGCCGAAACTCTCTTGCAGCTCTTTGAGAAGCTCTTTTTGCTTCTCGTTCAGAGATTTCGGATAGACGATTGTAATTTGCGCGATCAGGTTGCCAAGCTGGCCGCTGTGGACGTTTCTCACACCTTCGCCGCGGAAGATGAACTGCTGCTTGTCCTTGGCGCCCTGAGGGAGTTTGAGCTCTTTTTTGCCCCGAAGTGTCGGGATTTCGATCGTTTCGCCCAGTACCGCCTGGGTAAAGAAGACCGGCACTTCGAGGTAGATGTCGTCGCCATGGCGGATGAAGTGTTCATCCTCTTCGACGTAGAACGTGATGTAGAGGTCGCCGCGGCGGCCGTCGGCGCTCACGTTGCCGGCATGGGGTACGCGAAGGCGGTTGCCGTCGTCGACCCCCTCGGGAATTTCGACGGTGATCGTCGTTTCGACCTCTTCGTAGCCGCGTCCGGCGCATTTTGGGCACTTCTCCTTGATGCTCTGGCCGCTGCCGTGGCACTGCGGGCAGGTTTGTGCGAAGGTCATGAAACCCTGTCGCATATAGACCTGGCCCTGCCCGTTGCAGTATTCGCAGGTGCTGACGGCACCATCTTTGGCTCCGGTTCCTTTGCAGGGTTCGCATGGCTTTTTATAGCGGTATCGGAGCTCTTTTTTTGCACCGAAGACGGCCTCTTTGAAACTGATCTCCATTTGGGCCGAGAGGTCGAGGTTGTACTTCTCTCCCGAGCCTCGTGAGGCGCGGCGGCCGGTAAACCCGCCGCCGAAGACCGATTCGAAGATGGCGCTCAGGTCGTCCATGATATCTTCGTAGCTCTGTCCTTCGAAGCCGTGGAACCCCTGGCCTTCGAGTCCGGCTTTGCCGTAACGGTCGTAGACGGCGCGTTTCTCTTCGTCGCTGAGAACTTGGTAGGCTTCGTTGACGAGTTTGAACTTCTCTTCGGCCTCTTTGTCGTCCGGATTGCGGTCCGGATGGTATTTGAGTGCCATTTTTCGGTAAGCTTTCTTTATCTCGTCCTGCGACGATGTGCGTTCGATTTCGAGTATTTCGTAGTAATCCAGTTCAGCCAAAAAATTCTCCTGATATTTCTGAAATGAAGATGTGGAAGTATCTGTTTTATGCGCGCGATTTTAACATAATTTGGAGTAAATTAAAAATCTTTTCAGCCAGATGGCGGTTTAGGTGAAGTATAATCGGAGAGAATATGAAAGAACAGAAAATCAACAAAATCGAAAAACTGAAACGACAGATGAAGCCGGCCGACTTTTTTGAAAAACTTCCGTTCATCCATGCGGAAGCGCTGGATGAAGCCGATCGCTTCTATCTGAAGAATTTCGGTATCTACAACCACAAACTGGCACCGGAGACTTTCACCCTCCGTATCCGCATTCCGGCGGGACGAATCGCCACGGCGGCCCTGAAAGGTGTGCGGGACCTGGCTTGCACTGCCGGCGGAAAGATCATCGTGACCTCGCGGGCGCAGCTGGAGGTACACGGTCTCGACTTTCCGTCGGCTCTGCGGATGTCGCACCGGATCGAGAGCTTCGGCCTCACATCGTGGCAGACCTACAGCGACAATTTCCGAAACATCGTCACCGACCCTCTCGATGGGCTGGAGGCGGCGAATCTCGTGGAGGTCTACGACCTCGTGCTCGCCATGCAGCGATACTTTTTGAAAAATCCCGACTACGTGGGGATGATTCCCCGGAAATTCAACGTCGCGATCAGCGGTACGAAAAAGCAGCGCACCTCCTTTTTCGGGAACGACCTCTATTTCGCGTTGGCGAGAAAAGATGGCAGAGTAGGGTTCAACCTCTACGCGGGCGGTAAAAACTCGGAAACGGCACGCTCACTCGATATTTTCGCCGAAGCTTCACAAGTGCCGGTACTTTTTAGGGCGGTGGCGGAGGTCTACCGGGAGGAGGGCCCCAGGGCGAGCCGCTCGAAAGCGCGGTTGTTTCATATGATCGAAGCCGTCGGCATCGACGGGTTGAGGGCGAAGATCGCCGAACGTCTTGGCAAAACGCTGCCGTCGGCCGGAGAATTGCTTATTGAAAAAGCCCCGTTAGAAACGCGTACGGCGCTGAAAAACGGGACCTTCGCCCACCGGTACACGACCCGTTTCGGTGAGCTCTCTTTCGATCAGTTCGACGAGATACTGCATCTGTGTGGAACGTACGGGGTGAAAGAACTTCGTATAGGCTGTGACCAGAATTTCTACATTCCCGGTTTGCCGGAAAAGGTGGCGTTTGCGAAGAGTACGGAGCGCTATGGCGGTATCGTCGCCTGTGCCGGTTCGAAATACTGCGTCTACTCTCTGATGGATACAAAAAAAGAGAGTGACACGCTCGCTCTGGAAAAGTGCCGAAGGCTCGGTATCTCTCTCGGCTTCAGCGGGTGCCTGAAAGGGTGCGCCCGCCACGCTTTCAGCGATATCGGCCTCGTCGGCATCCGGACCAAGCTTTTCGCCGAAGAGGTGGAGCGTGGCGTGCGCCTCTACCTCGGTTCGGAGTACACTCACGGTAAAAGAGCGGCACGGCTCATACTCTATTCGGTTCCGATGCGCCACCTGAACGCGATGATCGACCTGATCGCCGACCTCTTCGCCCAAAGCGGCTACAGGGACTTCGAGGATTTCTCGAAAGAGATCCTGAACCGCTACAGCGAACCCGCACTCGCCTTCTGGCTACTGCTGAACCACTACCGCCGTCATGTGCTGAAAGAGAACGACCTCCTGCTTCCGGAAGGTATGGAACACGAGGATGAAAAAAGCTATTTTATCGGCCGCCTTCTGGCATCGGGTACGGCACACGACCGAAGCATCGTCGAATACCTACAATGCCAGGAAGCCTTTCCCTTCAGGGAAGCGATCATCTACTTGGAGCGCAGTTGTTTCAAAATCTGATATGAGCTCACTTTCTCTCGGGTTTTGTTGAAACGTTGCGATGTACAACCAGTTCAACTGCGTCCGGGCGGGCATAATGTCCTGTGACATCGAGGTTCCACTTGGTGGCACGAAGTTTGTGCAGGTCGATCTCGGCGAGAAGTGTCGCCATATCGTCCGCTCCGGTGCGGTTGGGATGAGCTTTTGGTGCCGGCCGAACAGGCGCCCATCGGAATCGATGAAGAGCAACGTATCGTGGATACTTCCGCCGCCCGTGTCCGCATTTTTTCGTTGATGCCTATCACTACATAGATCCCGGCATCTTTGGCGGCTTTGCAAAGGCGGTCTGTTTGCGGACTGCCTACGATCACGGATTGTTCCAGCAATCTTGCATAAAGTTCCTGCTGAAATGCGATCTTACCGGGGGAGAGATGCCAGATCCAGTCGGGATAGCCGGGAACGAATACTTCGGGGAAGAGAGCCAGATGCGCACCTTTCTTTGCCGCCTTTTGCCAATTAGATGTCAGAAGTTGGAAAAAGTACAAACCGGTGCTTTCGTTGAATGGATTTACGCCCCCACGCTAGAGGAGAAGTGTAAAAACAATATGCTCAAAGGTCATGAAAATATTCATTCCACAGCCCCGGTGAATTCGCAAAAAAGCAAAGGAAAAAAACAAACCATCCAGCCAACTTTTGAGTTTTGATCTTTTCGAAATTTGCACTTTGACCTGGTTGTCGAAATCAATAAATCTAATCTGCTCTCTATTGTGTCGACACCACAACGATCTATACGCTTTCGTCCAAAAACATGATGAGTTTTTCTCTCTTACAAAACTGTGTTTCAAATTTTCAACATACATTATCTGCCAGAAAACACGATACCCGGGTCCAGTTTCAATACGGGCCGGATACTCAGGATTGCCGCAGTGAAGCTGACAGTCAAGACACCTAAAACTCCAATGATGGGCGCCCACAACATTAGACGAAATGGATAATCGATTCCTGCCAGTTTCATCGCCATATCGGTAAACGCACAAGCACCTATCCCTATCGCAGCACCCAGCAAGGCCACAACTGCTGCCTGGACAAACACCATTTCCAGGAGTGTTTCATCCGAAGTGCCAAGAGCGGTCAGCACTGCATATTGCCGGATATTTTCAATTGTAAACATGTAGAGCATGATACCTGTGACACCGAAACCCACCACCATAGCCAAAATCAACATGGCCGTCATGTCTCCCACATCTTCCGAATTCACCAAATACCACCGGAGTGTATCGATTTTGAAATCCTCACTGCTTCGGGCACGCAGCCCCGTTTCCTTTTCAATTCGCCTGGCCAACACTCGGGGAGGGAGATCTTTGGATACTGAGACGAGAATAAAAGTTATGATACGGCTTTCACCCGGGAAAATTAGTTTGAGGTTTGAAAGCGTTGTATACAAAAGCGGCCTGGGAGGAAAACGAGGAATCGTTTTTGACAGGCCGGTGACAACAATCCGATGATCGTTAACAAGCAGCTCATCCCTCGGTTGCAGAGGGCGCATAGGCACTCCCAGGTGGACACCGTCATACGGCCATTGATCCTTTTTAAACCGCGGCGTAAGCAATTTGCCTTCCGTGCCTCCCGGATCGACGGAAACCGCATCGGGTATGTGCAGCAACGAAACGGGTGTGTTATCCAAAAATTTGGGCACCCCGACCAAAGTTGCATCGTCAACCCCGATAAACTGAAAGCGCTGGAAATGACCGTTTGGAAAACGGACTTCCGCATCCTTGATTGCCAGCGGGACAGCATAATTGACGCCGGCAACACTCTTGACGCGATCCAGTGTGGAATCGCTCAGATTGATCGTCATCTCCGTAGAACGGACGGCAGGATCCATCACCCAGACATTTGCGGTAGGATTTTCGGAGATCAGCGCAAACCCGCGAGTCATGAAGCCCGCAAAGTATGACAGGGCAAAACTGACCAGAAATGCGGTAAAAGAGATGCCAAAAAGCAATCCGTAAAACTTGGCTCTATCCGCCAAAAGCATCTGAATCGCAATCCGAAACATTCAGCTATTCCCTGCCGTTTCGATAAATACGTCCAGCGTTTGACCCGGGTAGATGGGAAAATCCGGATGTTCGAAACGATAGATGACCTGCAAAACCCGTGTGTCTGTCCGCTCCGTCGGCCTTTCCTGAATAATGGACTTGGGAACTATTAATGGTTCAGTGTAGAGGTATTTCAGCGTAAGTTTCATGTCCGGATGGCCACGAACAAAGGCTACGGCTTTGGCCTTTGCTTTGATGCGCCATGCCTCATACTCATCGACTTCAACGCGTAGATGAAGATCACGGCTTCCTAGTATCAGTAGCGGCGGAATACCGCCAGAGGCTTGCATGTAGGTTCCCTCCCGCATTCTGCACTGAAGCACTCTCCCTTTAATGGGCGACATGACTGTATAAAGAGCAATCTCATCTTTTAATACCTTCAAATTTGCCTTTGCCTTTTTCCAAAGATCCATGGCGTGACGATAGTTGTTTCGTGAGATTTCATAATCTTTTTGGCTGATAGTACCCGGGGCCTCTCGATAGAGTTTTTCATCGATTTCAAAAATATCACGATATTTTTTCATTTCACTTTTGGCCGCGGTTACCTCGGATTCCAGAAGAGGAAGTTTTGCTCTTAATTTTCTATCATCAAGTTTAAAAAGTGGTTCTCCACGCCTCACCAAACTGCCTGGTTTGACATAGAGCTTTTCCACGATACCCGATACTGGCGAACCGACAGAAATATTGGTAGAAGATGCTTCAACGATACCGGTCCCAGCCACAAACGAAGCAAAGGGTGGATGCCAGGTCGGGATAGGCTTGCTTCGACCGCGCAAAGGGGCGGAATCTTTATAGACAAGCAATCCGGTGAATACCAGTCCCAACATAGCGATTGCGACAATCAGATAAAGACGCTTCATGAAAAATCTCTGCTTTTGATTATTTCAATATCCATGATTCTTCCATCATCCATGTGGGCGATCCGGTCCGCATAGTTGTATATTCGGTTATCGTGCGTCACGACAAGCAGTGTAGTGCCGTGCGTCCGGGCCAAACCCTGCAGGAGTTCCATGATTTTCTGTCCGGTTACATGGTCGAGGTTGCTTGTCGGTTCGTCACATACGACAAGTCGAGGATTATGGATCAGCGCTCTGGCGACGGCAACGCGTTGTTTTTCTCCACCACTCATCTGCGATGGCAGAGCATTGTGGCGGACACTCAAGCCTACATCTCTCAACGTTTCGGCCGCCAATCTCATCGCTTTTTTCCGTTCCACACCTTTGATGAGCAGTGGAAGGGCCGCATTTTCCTGTGCGGTCAATGCGGGAAGCAGATTGAAAGCCTGGAAAACAAAACCGATCGTTTGCCGCCGGTAAAGGATTTTCTGTTCTTTGGAAAAGTGAAATACGTCCCGTCCAAACACTCTGCAGGTGCCGCTGTCTGGCTCCAATAATGTGGAAATGATGGAGACGAATGTCGTCTTTCCGCATCCGGAAGGCCCTGCGATTATCATCATTTCACCTTTTCTGATGTCCAGGTCGACCCCTCTCAATGCATGGACTTTTGCACTACCCTTACCATATGTTTTCGTGATATTCCTGCAGTGGACGGCAAAGCCTGCAACACTGGCATCTTTTCCAGTAATCATAATGCGATTATCTCGGACATAAATGAGATATCTATGAAAAAGAGATGAAAAAATTTTCATCTCCACTTTATCATATTGTCATGGTGGTACGCTACAATAGTTCTTATGAAAATCTTACTGATCGAAGATGACGAAAAGATCGCCTCATTCATAGAACGCGGCCTCAAGGAAGAGAGAATGCGAGTCGAACGGGCTGCAGACGGCGAAGAGGGACTTTATATGGCTCAGGTCAATCACTACGATGTCGTGGTGGTCGACTGGATGCTGCCTGGTATCAGCGGTCCCGAGGTTGTTGAGCGAATGCGCAGGGATGGCAATATATCTCCTGTGTTGATGCTGACGGCACGTTCGGAGGTGGAAGATCGTGTGGAAGGCCTGCAAAGTGGTGCCGATGATTACCTTGGGAAACCTTTTGCGTTCAGCGAACTGGTTGCCCGTCTGCGGGCATTGCATCGGCGCAACGGTTATGGGGGATCCAATCTACTTCAGACGGGCGATCTGGTACTGGACCCCTTGAAACGTGAAGTCCGACGGGGGGACCAGGTGATCGAGCTGGGGATCAAAGAGTTCGAATTGCTGGAGCTGCTGTTGCGCCGCAAGGGGCACGTGGTCACTCATACCACGATACTCGATAACATCTGGGGCACACAGGAGCGTATCGAAAGTAATGTGGTCAATGTCACTATCTATCATCTGCGCAACAAAATCGACAAACCTTTCGAGGAAAAATTGATCGAGACGGTTCGAGGATCGGGCTATAAAATCAAGGACAGATAAGAAGATGCGTGCCCAAAGTGCTTCGGGAAGGCTTCTGAAAGGGTATGCGGTTTTGCTGGGAGTGGTGCTCCTGTTTCTGGGCATACTCTTTTATACGGGACTTAACCTGAGTTTTGAAAACTCTTTGCACAGTTCGCTGGAAAGTATTGCCCTGGATCTGAAAAATGACGAACTCGCCCATCCGCAACAAAAAAGTTCTGTGATCGATCCGAAAGAGGAGTTTCCTCTCTCCCCCGTTTCTATAGAAGTTTATCGCTTTACAGCAGGCAAGCCCGAACGAATACTATTCACGAAAAATATGCAGGACCACCGATTTGGGCATTCGGATCCTGGATTTTATATTGAAGAGATCCCCTTCGTAAGCAAAGAAGACGAATCGGGTCTGCTTGTCTACCGTGCGCAAAAAAATGGAATCGATTATCTGATCAAAGTGGCTGTACCAATCAATAAAATCGATGATACACTCGAAACTTTTACTGCATTACTGGTATTTTTTGGATTTGTCATCTTTCTGGTCGCACTCTACTTGGGATACAGAGCCATCGAACGTGTTCTCTCCCCAATGCGCAACATAACAGAAACGGCAGCAACCATTTCCCAGAGCAATCTCTCCAAGCGGATAGAACTTCCAAAAGAAAAAGATGAGTTTTTCGAACTGGCCTACACGTTCAACACGATGCTGGATCGACTCGAAAATGCATTCAACCAGGCACGGCGTTTCAATGCCAGCGTCTCCCATGAGCTCAAAACGCCCCTTACGATCATTCGCGGTGAAATCGACGTGGCACTGATACGTGAACGCAGCTCAAAGGAGTACGCCGAAGTGTTGCACAGCGTGCTGGAAGAGACCGACAAGCTTCAGTCGATAATCGAGACGATGCTGCTGCTGAGCAAGTCAGACACCAGGGCATTGAAAAAGCGGTTCAGGTTGGTTTCGCTAGACAAATTGGTGGGTGAAGCCATCGATCAGATGCGACCTTCGGCGGTAGCCAAAAACATCGAATTCGAATTACGATGCGACAAGGTGACCGTCGATGCAGAGCCCACGCTGTTGCGCCGAGCCATTGTCAACCTCCTGGATAACGCTGTCAAATTTTCTCCTGACGGCAGTGTGATCAAGGTTGTACTTCAAAAAACAAGAAAGGGTGTCGAGCTCAAGATCGTAGACCAGGGCCCGGGAATACCCGAAAACTTGAAGGAGAAAATTTTTGAACCTTTCTATCGGATTGAAAAGAAATGGGAAACTACAACATCCGGCTCTGGACTGGGGCTTTCAATTGCCCGTTGGATAGCACAGCTGCATAATGGGAACATCTACGTAACAAGTGGCGAAGAGGGAAGTGAATTCGTTATTCGTTTTTCTCAATAAATCCTGTACAAATAATTAAAAATCTTTCATACTCTTTTCATTTCTCCATCATTTTGATCTCTTAGAATCACTGTAAATCCCAAACAAGAGGAGCGACAGTGAAAACAAAACTTTCCATGGTGGTAATTCTTGCTACTCTCGGTGCGAATGGTGCATTTTGCGATGAACTGCATGGCAGTATCAAAATTCCATTTTTCAAATCCGAAAAATCTGTCATTAAAAAGGTACGGATCTCGATGATTCAGGCCATAAAAACGGCGAAAACAAAAGCACCCGGCCAGGTCATAAAAGCCAAATTGGATGAAGAGGATGATTACCTGGTTTATAAAATCGAAATCCTTACACCCGACGGCCGAGAAAAGAAACTCCTGATCGATCCGATAACGGGAAAGATTCTTGAAATGGAAGAGGAGGATTGATGTCCTCAAGAGTACCCTTTTTCTACATAGCCTCTTTCCTGCTCTTTTGCATTGCCGGCTGTTCATCAACCGCGGATATCCCTCCTTCCCAAGCTGCAAAAAAAGAAAACCACCGGCAAGAAGAAGCTCATGAAGGGGAGCTTTGGCAGAGTCCACGTTTCATTTTGCGTATGCAAGAAGAGGAAGAAGAGCGCCTGGAATCGCAATAATGAAGTATTTATCGTTGAGAAGATGGTTTTCTATGATTCCTTGGGCGGGCTCCGATTCACTCATCGATGATGTGGAGGCGGCATGATTAGGCAGCTTATGCTTTTGGCAACATTTTCAGCGATACTCATGGCGTCTAATGCTGTTCTGGACTACATCAAAGCAGCGCAAAAACGGCTGCAGATGGACCGTCAACTTCAGATGATCGAGCAACAACAGCAGCTAGGAATATCTGCCAAGAAGATCAACCGCTTCACCTCGTTTTCGGTAGATGCCTTCTATACGGACACCAAGGCCGATTTGCTCCCAAAACGGTTTAACACCACTGACATTTCTCTGAGCGACACCATCGATATTTTCAACAAAAGTGGCATTGCAATTGAAAAAATTCGTCTACAAGCCAAGCAGAACCGTTATCTGCTTGAGAGCCAAAAAAGACAGCTTTTTCTTTCCCTGATCGAAATGATCGCTTCATGGCACCGTACACGCGAAGTGCTGCAGCTGCATCGCAAGCTATACCATGAGCAGGAGTCTGTTTTAAAACAACTCAAAAAGGCGGTCAATGCCGGTGCCATGCCAAAGATCGAAAGCGAACGGTTTGCCAACACATTGTCTCTTTTTCACGCCAAGATTATTGACGAGCAGACGATGCTGGAAACAATGGGTGCACGCCTGAAACTCTATGTGCCAAAACGGACAATACCCTCACTGAAAGTTGAGAGATTGCAAGCGGACATGAATGGCTTTTTGCTTCATGCAACTTCACTTCGTCTCAAATATGTAGAAAGTGAATTGGCACAAAAAGAGGCCGAAGCGATCCAAAAGAGTTGGCTGCCGGAGGCGATTGTAGGTACTGCATATCAGCAAAACAGCGATCCAACAGCTAATGGTGACAACTATTCGGTTTTTGCGGGTGTGCATATTTCGTTGGATGCTGGTATTGGCAAAAAAGCGGAAGCGGCAAGAGTCCACGCCATTCGAAGCAAAAGCCAGGCCATAGCCGCAAAAATAGAAGTTTCAGAACATTATCTGAACTATCTTGGATCGATCCGCAGTGCTGAAAAACAGGCCAAGATACTAGAACCTGCCCTTCGTCAGGCCAAGTCCACGCTTAAAAGCATCAAAACGGCATACCTCAAGCACTATACCGATTTCAATAGTTATCTTCAGGCATTTCAATCATATCTTGCCCTCCGGGAGAAAAGTATCGAGGTAGCCATAATGAAACAAAAAAATATCTTGATTCTCAACATGCTTAGCTCGGGAGCAATCTATGAATAGATCCATTCTCTTGATACTCCTGCTCTACAGTATGCTTTTTGCTTTTTTTGAGGAGGATGAAGATACGGTCGCCAAAACATTGCAGGTGCCCAAAGCACAGCGTCACGTCAAAGTGAGTGTTGTCAAACCAAAAGCCGCCGACATTCCCATAGAAACACATGCAAGCGGGGTAGTCGAGGCGACTATGGAACATATTTAAGAACTGCTCGGGCACAAAAACCTCGAAACGACGATGATCTATACCCAATGTCGTTCGTGAACTGGGTCGTGGAGAAATCAAGAGTCCCTTGGATTTTCGAGTGGAGAGGGGAAAGGTTTTCAAAAAGAAAAGATGGAGAGACACGACTGGGAAATCAGCCGTTTTTAGGGTAAAATCGCGGGTATGAAAAACAAGATAGAGAGTTTCGAAAACCTTGTCGACGCCCTGGAGGCGCTGCCTTCCATCGGGAAGAAATCGGCACAGCGAATGGCCTACCATATGGTGATGGACGACCACTTCGGCGCGATGAAGATCGCCCATGCGATCGAGAAGGCGGTACAAGACATTCAGCAGTGCGAACGGTGCGGTGCCATGAGCGAAGACGAGCTCTGTCCCGTCTGTGCGGACATTACGCGCGACCACTCCAAACTCTGCATCGTCGAGCACGCGAAGGATATTCTGCAGATCGAAGCGGGTGGAGATTACGACGGCACCTACTTCGTCATCGCATCGGTGGAGCATCTCGATGGCGGGAAGCTGACCGACCGCATCGAAGAGGGGGTAGAAGAGGTGATCTTCGCCTTTACGCCGAGTATCGCCACCGATGCGATGATTCTTTTCATCGAAGAGAAGCTCAAAGATTACGATCTGGTCTTTACGAAGATCGCACAGGGCGTACCGACCGGAGTGAGCCTCGAAAACATCGATATGCTTTCGCTGTCACGTGCCCTGCAGGACCGGGTGAAGGTTTAGAGATTCAAAAACGGCCGCATCGCCTTTTCGATCTCGTCGAGTGTGTAGCGGTGGTCGGTGAAGTAGTCGAATGCGATGATGCCTTGCTGCAGGAGCATCTCCGAACCGTCGAAATGGGGAAGATTCAGTCTTTTCGCCTCTTCGAGAAACGGCGTCTCTTTGCCGTAGATGACGTCGACGGCGTATTTGGCCTGTGCGAGAGCGGCGTCGAGCAGCGCTTTGGGCATTGGAAGGCTATTGTCTTCGAGGCCGGCGGAGGTGGTGTTGATGACGACATCTTTGGGTGTCGCGTCGAACCCCTCCCAGGTGTGGCAGACAAACCCCTCCGCTTTGAACCACTCAAGCCGGCCTGCCGAACGGTTGACGACCTCGACGTCGATGCCTTGACTTCGCAGGTAGAGGGAGAGGGCACGTGCCGTGCCGCCGGCACCCATGATGAGAGCGGTTTTGACCTCTCCGAGTTTTTGAAGGGCGCGGTAGAAGCCGGGGGCGTCGGTGTTGTAGCCGTAAAGTTTGCCCTCTTTCAGGACGAGGGTATTGACGGCGCGGACTTCGGCGGCGAAATCTTCGACGATATCGGCCGCTTCGAAGGCTGCCTCTTTATGGGGGACCGTGATGTTGGCCCCTTTGAGGTCGAGCGCGAGAAAAGTTTCCCGCAGCCTGGCACCCTCTTTTAGAAGCCACCGTGTATAGCAGCCGTCGTATCCCAGTTTTTGAAACGCCAGGTTGTGCATCAGCGGCGATTTGGAGTGGTGGACGGGATTGCCGAAGAGTGCGAAAAGTGACTTCATGAAAACTCCGTTTTTTTAGTGAAAAGTTAAAAACTAAAAGTGAAAAGTTGAGGATGTGGCTTTGCCACTTTTTGTTTTGTTTGAAGCTGGCTCAAGCCAGCTTTCTCAACACTCAACACTCGCGTTATGCGCGTAGATCGTCCAGCGTACTGCGCAGCGCCGCCAGTTTGTTTTTCACTTCGAGATATTCGAGTTCCGGTTTGCTGTCTGCGACGACGCCGGCACCTGCTTGCAGGACGATTTCCTCCGGTTTTACCAGGGCCGTCCGGATCGTGATGGAGCTGTCCATGTTGCCGTCGAAGCCGAAGTACCCGACGCTTCCGCTGTAAAAGCCCCGCTTGATTCCTTCAAATTCGGCGATCAGCTCCATCGCGCGGATCTTCGGAGCTCCCGTCATCGTTCCGGCGGTAAAGGTGGCGGCGAAGAGGTCGAACATATCTTTGCCATCGTCCAGCTTCGCTTCGACGTCGCTGACCATGTGCATGACATGGGAATAGCGTTCCACACGCATCAGTGCCGTGACTTTGACCGTTCCCGCTTTGGCGACGCGTCCGACGTCGTTTCGCCCGAGATCGACGAGCATGATGTGCTCGGCACGCTCTTTCGGGTCGCTTAGCATCTCCTCTTCCATCTCCTTGTCGCGGTCGATGGTTTTTCCGCGCTTTCTCGTTCCGGCGATGGGGCGCAGAAGAATGTTTCCGTCCGTCAGCCGCACCATCACTTCCGGAGAACTTCCGGCGATGGAGAAATCTTCGAATTCCAGAAGAAAGAGGTAGGGGGAGGGGTTTTTGGAACGAAGAATCCGGTAGAAACTGAAAGGATCGACTTTCGCTCTCTCCACATAGCGGTTGGACATCAATATCTGAAAAACGTCGCCGCTTCGGATCATCTCTTTCGAGTCGTCGACCATTTTGTGAAATTTCGCTTCGTCGAAGGCGAACTCGCCTCCTTCGCTTTTCTCGATCGGTTTCATCGTCATATATTCGTAGGGCGATTCGATCAGTTCGATCAGTGCATCGAAAGTCTTAAAGGTCGATTCATCCGATGTAATGAGACTCAGTTCGCTGGTTTTGTGCGAAAATGCGAGAACGAGTTTCGGCCGGATCATGTCGAAGTCGGGGATGCCGTCGCGGTCTTCGAGTGCATCCATGTAGGGTTTGAGCACCGGTTCGAAGACTTTCACCATGTCGTAGCCGATATAGCCGATGAAGCCGTCGAGAAAACCGAGGCCGGTCTCCAGGCGTTTCGTTTTGTAGGCATCCTGATCGATATTGGCATAGTAGGATTTCAGAAAGGAGAAGGGGTCGGTTTCCGGCGTGTGGCGATTACCGATCTCGTCGATATAGGTCGTCGTATTCTCTTTATAGATCAGCCGCTCTTTCGCACCGATGAAGATGAAGCTGAAATTTCCTTCATCGTTCCCTCCGACACTCTCGAAGAGCATCGTGACATCGTTGTTGAAGTGTTCTCTGATTTTAGCGTAAAGCGCCGGCGGTGCGAACTGGTCGAAGAGTATCTTTTTGACAAAAACCATCTCTATCTCTTTTTTGTGATATAGGCGTTTTGGTTGATATGTTTTTTGACACGGTCAAGATCTTTTTGTGCCGCTGCTCTGGTCGGGTAGGGGCCCACCATCACCTTTTTGTAGGGTTTTCCGTTCTTCATCCCTTCGGCGATAACGTAATGGAGTCCCGCCTTTTCGATAGAATCGAGAAATTTTTTGTTGGGAGGATAACGGAAAAAGGCACCGACTTGAATGAAGTAGCTTCCTGTCGCTACGGGTTTCGGTTTTGGCTGGAGCGGTTTTGGCGCAGGAGATACGGCCGCCTTTTCCCGTTCCGCTTTCTTCGTCGGTTCGACCGATCTTTTCGCAGGTGTGGTTTCGGTGACAGGTTCTCTCTCCACCGCTCTTTTTTGCGGTGCCGGCGCACTCTTTTTGAGTTTGTCGATCACCTGTTCGATCTTCTTTTCACCGGAAGCTTCCTCTTCGATGGGAACC